>DASSXK010000554.1:0-5321 GCA_035703945.1 Ktedonobacteraceae bacterium
GCTCCACGATTATGAGTCCGGTGACGCTGGAAGGCAAAGGGGCCGCGTTTGAAGCTGTCATCGGGCGGGCGGTAGTTTACGATCATCTCTACAATGATCGTGGGCATGCGACTATCCATAGCACGAATGGGATGGGTTTTAGCCCCTATTCCGTTGATGTTGCCTTCACAGTGACCTTCCCGCAAGGGTATCAAGAGGGCGTGGTGGCAGTCTACGAGGCGAATGGTGGTTTGAGCAGCGATCCAACAGCGGCGGTCATTACAAAGGTGCTGCTTAATCCAGCATCGGGTGTCGTAAATGGTCCCCAGGCCTGTCCTGGGAGCGTGAGAAGCCCTGATTACTGGAACAAGTTCATCTCAAATCCGCCCAATATTATGAGGGCAGAGCAAGTGTACTGCGCGAATCTGAAAGGCAATTGGACGCAACAATCCCTCGTTGTAGCGCATGAAATCACTGGCGGTGGGCCAACTTTTACCAGTGTTTTTGTTTTTGACAAGATCACGTCTGACCATCCAGTTCTGCTTTTCTCAAGCAGGCACATGTTGCATGGAGAGGCTCAGATTAGTGCTATAAATAGCTTGATGATTGCTTATGCGGACCCGAATTCCTTCGTGAATAGCGGGAAGTCGGATATTAATCTGGTCAAGGATGTTTCGGCTGAGTATGCCTGGTTTGAAAGCCGTAGCGACTTTGAGCTCGTGCCATTCCCGGGCATTTTCCCTGATCTGGCTCGTTATCAGGCCGAGCAGGCTCAGTTGGCTGTCAATCAGGGCCATCAATCCTGGCGAAACGACCCTGAGATGGTTGCGCGGTCGCTGGCAACCACGCTACTGAAGTGGTCGCCGAATTCGCAAACCACGCTGATTAGTGGTGGATCTGGTTTAGTGGAAGCCCAGGTGCGGGTGCGTAGCGAAAGCCCTGGCCATCCAACCATCAATGTGATGCTTGGCCATCTGGATATGAACACGCACAACATCTGGGAAGTAACGGACGTTGATAACAGTGTGCAGCAGATGATTAGCAACCCTACGGGTGCTACGCTTGTTGAATCGCCTCTGGCAGTGACAGGATCAGGTAGCGCCTTTGAAGGTGACGTTGGAACGGTCTACTTGTATGATCGTTTCTATAACGTGATTGGGCAAGCAAAGTGTGCCCCAGCAACTGGTATGGGATATACAACGTTTACTGCGACCATCCACTATAACAGTAGTTTGCCTGGTGGTGTACAGCAAGGTATCCTGGCTTATTACACCAGGAGCATGGCTGATGGTTCAATCTCCGGAGTGGTCATGCATAGTGCTTTGATTTCCTGAGAGGCGAAACACAGGCAATTTGCCTGGAGTGAGTGGGCGGAGCGGGGATCACTAATTGTGATCTCCGCTCTGTGTTTTCAATTCTTCTAAAGTCCTCAATCAGACAATGAGATTGAATTCGTCTTTTCTAGGTCAGGTGGCGGCGATCAACCACGCGTTTGACCTTGCCCTCGCTGCGGGGAAGATTGTGGGGTTCGACAAGCTGAACTTCAATATTCAGGCCGAGCGTTTGTTTCAAATCTTTGACAACTGAAGCGTGGAGCGAACGGGCCGCTTCGCTGCCTTGCCTGGCGAGTTCATCGGTCACTTCAACCCGAACCTCCAGTTCATCCAGGCGGTCGCGTTGGCGATCAATCACGATCTGATAGTGGCTGGTCAGACCGCCGTGGGAGAGCAAGATTTGCTCAATCTGGCTGGGGAAGAGATTGACGCCGCGCACGATCAGCATATCATCGGTACGTCCTTTCACGCGCTGCATGCGGACGGAGGTTCTTCCACAAGGGCAGGGTTCGTAGAGCAAGGCGATACGATCGCGGGTTCGATAGCGCAGCAGGGGCAGAGCCTCGCGTGTCAGGCACGTCAATAGAAGCTCTCCCATCTGCCCTTCGGAGACAGGCGTCCCGAATTCGGGATCAATGACCTCTGGATAGAAATGATCCTCGTTGATATGCAGACCGTTATGATAGCCACATTCTGAGGCCACTCCCGGTCCAATGATTTCCGTCAGCCCATAGAGATCGAAGGCTTCCAGGCCGAAACGTTCCTCGATCTCGTGACGTATCCCTTCGGTCCAGGGCTCTGCTCCGAAGAAACCGGCCCGCACGCGCATACGGCTGCGCAGATCAATTCCCTCCTCGCTTGCCATTTCCGCGACCACCAGCGTATAGGATGGTGTTCCAGCGATGACAGTGGCACCCAGATCCTCCATCATTTGGAGTTGACGGCGTGTCAGGCCGCCGCTCATGGGGATGACGGTTGCCCCGATGCGTTCCGCGCCGATATGTGCGCCGAGTCCGCCGGTAAATAAGCCATAGCCGTAAAAGTTTTGAAAAATGTCCTCGGCCGTGACACCGCCGCAGGCGAATGTACGGGCCATTACCTCGCCCCACATTTCCAGGTCTGCCCGTGTATAGCCGCTGACGACTGGCTTGCCCGTCGTGCCGCTGGAGGCATGCAGGCGCACGACCTCTTTTAATGGGACGGCGAAGAGGCCATAGGGATAGGTTGTGCGGAAATCATCTTTTTGTGTGAATGGAAGCTGTGTGATATCCCCGATATGCTGGATGTCTTCAGGATGAAGCCCCTTTTTCCCAAAAGCTTCGCGGTAGAACGGGACATGTTCATACGCTCGTCTGACCTGCTGCTGGAGACGGTGCGTTTGCAGTTTTGTCAATTCGGTTCTTGGCATTTGCTCGGCCTGGGGATTCCAGATATAGCCCTCTTTTTTTGCGATTGGCTGCATTCTCGTTCCCTTTCCTCGTATGGATAGGCTTGCCGAACTACTGAGCCGCTTTTTTTGTTTGCAGGCGCTGGGCCTGCTCTTCGCGATAGGTCGCCATAACCTCGGCGTGCTCTGGTGATTGCAGACATTCCTGTTGGGCCGCGACCATTTCATCCATCAAGGTGGCCGTATCGGCTTCAAAGGCCCGGTCAATCTGGCGTTTTGTCTGCTTGAGGGCGGTGAAGGGAATTGCCAGGAGTTCGTGGGCCATATTCAGCGTATGCTGGCGCAGGGCTTCGGGCGCGACAACTTCGTGGATCAATCCCAGCGCTCGTCCTTCTTCAGCCGAGAAGCGCCTGCCAAGCAGACAGAGATATTTGGCGTGGGCCGTGCCAATCAGTCTGGCGAGGCGCATTGGTCCAAGATCGGCCACAACGCCTTCTTTGACGGCGGGAATACTGAAGATGGCATCGGTCGAGGCGACCAGCAGATCGCAGGCTATTGCAACCTGTAGCCCACCTCCCAGGCAGTAGCCTTGAATAGAGGCGATCGAGATCACTGGAAGATTGGTCAGGGCGATGACGCCGCGTTCCCAGGTCTCAAACCATTCAACGCTCAGATTGCCCTGGGCTAACTCCTTAACGTCCAGTCCGCTGCAAAAGGCCCGACCTTCGCCGCTAACGATCAGGACGCGAATCTGATCCTCTTGTGCCAGGTAGTTTGTGGCCCTGACAAGATCTTGCACCCAGGTCCAGTTGGCGGCATTCAGAACTTCCGGGCGGTTCAGGTGCAGACGAGCTAAGGGTCCTTCAATAGTACAATGCATGGTTTCAAGCTCTAATGTTGGCATCGCGTGATCTCCTTTGATCTGGTTCTAGCAATTATCGGTAGAGACATCCAATTGGGAAAACGACAGCAGAGAGTTGAAACTGAATCAAGAAGAGTGGTTACTTTCTATTGTACCTTGACTTCTCGGCTTTGGGGAAAAATTTCGTGGAGATGTGTCACAAACGGTAACACTCATTCGTCTCGTGTCCGAATTCAGTCAAATTGAAGAAAGCCAGAGAACATGGCTTCGATACAATCAAAGGAGTTATAGATAGATGGAAATTTTTATTACCGGTGCGACACGTGTGCTTGGTCGACCAGTTATACAATCACTCGTTGCTCAGGGGCATCGTGTGCGGGCGCTCAGCCGCTCCGGAACAAACGAAGCTGAGATCCGGGCCCTGGGTGCGATTCCTATGCCTGCCGACCTGTTTGATGTTGAGTCTCTCAAACGGGCGGTTGCTGGCTGCAACGCCATCGCACATCTCGCGACCAAAATTCCACCGACGATGAAGATGGGGAAGACGGCGGCCTGGCTTGAAAATGATCGGATTCGCCGCGAAGGGACACGCAATCTGGTCGAGGCCGCCCTGGCTTCCGGAAGCGTCGAGACGGTCGTGTTTGAAAGTTTTGGCCTGGTCTATCCCGATAGTGGCGATAAATGGGTTGATGCCGCGACTACTCCTGTGCAGCCTGCGCCAACGCTGATCTCGACATTTGATGGCGAGAAGGCGGTGCAGCGCTTTGCTGAGGCCGGGCATCGTGGCATCTCGCTACGCCTGGGGCTGATTTATGGACCCGAATCGCCCTCCGCACTTGAGCAGCTTAGCTATATGCAGAAAGGCATTGCGGCCTTTCCAGGGAGTAGCGATGCCTTTCTGCCCCAGATCTGGGTGCAGGATGCCGCCAGCGCGTTTGTGGCTGCGCTGTTACAGCAGGTCCCTTCAGGTGTCTACGATATTGCTGATGATAATCCATTGACCCGCCACGAGCTTTTTGAAGCGATTGCAGCGGCGGCAGGGAAGAAACGTTACTTCAGCTTGCCAGTGCCAATTATGAAGATGCTGGCAGGTGTCAAGTATGACGATATCTGTCGTAGCCAGCGTGTCTCCAATCGTCGCTTTAAAGAGGTCAGTAATTGGACCCCAAGCGTTTCCGATTCCCGCATCGGTTGGAAACGTATGGCTGAGAAGCAAAGGGCTGAGGCTTCTGTCTAAAACGTCATCTGGGAACGTTTGCGGGGTTGCAGGGGACTTGACTCCTGGAAATTTTAGCTTCTGCGTATGCTAATTTGGGGCCCTTTCAAAGGGAGTAAAAGAGCCTTCAACAGAAAATTAGCAGTTTTCTAAAATTGATCAAGATTGGTCATCAGACCTGTCGATCTGGCAAGATGCCATTCGTCGTTTAGCTGAAGGGAAAATTTAGTCCCCTTCAATAAAGAGTATTGATAAGGAAGAGGAACAGCAATGGCAAATTTTGTACTCCTATATACCGGTGGTGGTGCAATGGCCCCAACTGAAGCCGAGCGGCAGGCAATTATGCAAGCCTGGGGAACCTGGTTTGGTCATCTTGGAAGTGCGATCGTTGATGGCGGCAATCCGTTTGCTCCTCAGGTAAAGACTATTGCCAGCAATGGCGAAGTCAGTAACAGTTCCGTTGGTGCCCCTGCGACCGGCTATTCAATCCTCAAGGCTGATTCGCTTGATTCGGCTGTTGAGATGGCGAAAGGCTGCCCGGTT
>DASSXK010000214.1:0-8847 GCA_035703945.1 Ktedonobacteraceae bacterium
CCTGAACTTCCTGACCAAACCTTTCGATAACATCAAGATTCGCCAGGCTTTTGAGCTGGCTCTTAACAAAGATGTGCTCTCAGCGACCGTCTGGAAGAAACGTTACACTGCCACCAACCACATCGTGCCACAAGGCATGCCTGGTTACAATCCTAACCTGAAGGGGCCTGATGGTACCACCAGCACCGCTGGCAACACCTCCATGGCCAAGCAGCTTCTGCAATCGGGTTTGCAGGAAGAGGGTTATAGCAGCGTTTCACAGTTGCCAACCATCATCTATTCCTACGAATCCAATAGCCCCGACGAAGCGAACGAAGTTGCTGCTGAGGCCCAGCAGTGGCAGACGGTTCTGGGCATCAACGTCAAGACCGAAGCCGTAGACTTCAACAAACTTCTCGACGAAGAATTTGCTTCACTGAACAATCCTAAAGGCTTGCAGATGTTTGGCGCAGGCTGGGGTGCGGACTATCCCGATCCTCAGGACTTCCTGACCTTGCAGTTCGACAAGACCTCAACCAACAACAACACCAACTATGGACAGAACAAGACCCCTGTCGCCTCCGCTCAGCAGGCTGTCCAACAGGAGATGGAAGCCGCCGATGTCAATCCTGACAGCGCGGCCCGCCTGACTCAGTACCAGGATGCCGAGCAGAAATTGGTGACAGATGTGGCCTGGCTGCCAATGTTCCAGCGCACACAGACCCACGTCTTGAAACCGTATGTCATCAACTTCCCATTCAATGCCCAGACTCTGATTGCACCAGATGCCTGGGGAAACATCTACATCGCTTCTCACTAAGCCGCAAGGTTTAGCCGAACGCGAGACAGATGTAAACAGGTTCTACAGGGGAGGGAGTGGTCAAATTGGCCACTCCCTCCTTTTTACTCTCTCTAAGCAGCTCTCTCCCCCTTATGCTTCCCTCATCTCAACCGGCGATAGAAACATCACCAGGGTTTCAAATTTTTTGCTAATTTATCCCCAAATATGGCTACTAAAAGGGTTAATCATCCTATCAAATCAGGATCTACTATATAATAGGCATCACTCACCATTTATGCCTATTTAGTGGATGAGGGCACCATCTGCAATTCTTTCTCCCGCCTGCGGCGGGGAGGGAGGGGAGGTGGCGGGGTTTCACCCCGCGCCCCTCAGGGGCGGGTAGCCCCTGAACCCCACGCTGGGGAGGGGCAGGGAGGTCGCAGGGGCCTGGCTCGTTCGAAGGGGATAGCAAAGGGGATCGCAGGGAGGTCACAGGGGCCTGGCTCATTCGAAGGGGATGACAAGGACGTTGCCAGGGGCTTTGCCCTTTGCCTGGGTCCAGGGCTGTGCCCTGGTCATCCCAGTATGATTACATATTTTACCCACGGGATCTCAATCAGACGCTTTATAAGGAGAAGCTTTGACATGAATAGACCCAGGGCGAATCTCAAACACACGTGGTTTATACTACTCTTCCTGCTGGTCATTAGTATGACGGCATGTACCAGCATCAACACCGGATCGAACTCTTTTGGATCGACCCAAAAAGCGCCAGACGCAGAACAGGTTTTCACGTATCCTATCGCGGGCGTAAACGATATTGTCTCACTAGATCCAGCAATTACCCCTGACCTGCCTTCGACACAAGCCATCACCGCATTATTTACAGGGCTGGTCCAACTGGATGACAACCTGAATATTGTGCCTCAAATGGCTAGCTCCTGGAGCGTTTCAGACGACCGCCAGACCTGGACGTTCCATTTGCGACCCAACCTGAAATTCAGCGATGGCACCCCGATCACGTCTCATACGGTTGCCTTTAGTATAGACCGGGCATTACGTCAGGATACGGCATCGCCGACCGCCCCAACCTATCTGGGATTGATTAAAGATGCCATGCAACTGTACACGGGTAAAGCCAAAACGATCATCGGCGATAGTTTGTTATTGCCCAATGATCAGACGATTGTCATCATCACATCTCAGGCGGCGGCCTATTTTCTGGATGCATTGACCTATCCCAGTTCCTTTGTTGTAGAGCCATCACTCGTTCAGAAATATGGAGCAAAATTTGTCGATCACCTGAGCGAGGGTGGAAGCAGTGGTCCATTCAAGCTGGTGAGCTATAGCCATACCACCGGGCTTATCTTCGCTCCTAATCCCAATTACTATGGGCCAATCCCGCAAATTCAACAGCTCAAAATGCCTTTCTACAAGGACAATACCACCCAGTTTAAAGCGTATCAGACCAATCAGGTAGACGAAACAGTCATTCCGTCCAACGAATTTAGTCAGGCAAAAAACAATCCGCAAGAATTCCATAGTGTCCCATTGCAGCTCCTGCGCTACCTTTCGATGAATTATCTCAAACCTCCTTTCAATAACATCAAAATTCGCCAGGCTTTTGCGCTGGCCATTAACAAGCAGATCATTACGCACGCCATCTTTAAGGATAAGTACATTCCCACCAACGATATCGTGCCACCAGGTACCGGAGCATACGATAACTCAAATATAACTGGTCCAGACGGCACAAAAAATCTGTCGGGGAATAAGACCTTAGCGCGGCAGCTACTGCAAGAAGGCCTACAAGAGGAAAATATCTCCAGCGTCTCGAAGTTACCCGTAATCAACCTCCTCTATTTCTCACAGGGAAAAGATGTGAACGACGAGATGGACGCGCTGGCTCAAATGTGGCATGACGTGTTGGGGATAGACGTAAAATTGGAAAGCGTTAGCTTCGCGGTCCTCCTGGGCAAGCTCAATCTCACAAATAACAACAGCCCTAGTACGATTGATGCACAGATGTGGTTGCTGGGTTGGGCCGCCGACTATCCAGACCCGCAGGACTGGTTAACCCTACAATTTGGACCAGGCCAACAGAACAATTCCTCAAACTACGCCGCTAAGAGTTTAGCACAAGACGTGCTCTCCAGACAGCAAATAACGCAACGCTTAATGGTTCGAGCAGACGCCGAAAAAAATGTACTTACACGTATGAGTGACTACGCCAAAGTCGAGCAAGCATTGATTAACGACGTTGCCTGGATTCCACTCTATCAGCAAACAGGCACCTACATGATCAAACCCTATGTCAGAGGCTTTGCCTATAATGGGATAAGTCAGATCTCCCCCAACGACTGGGGCAGGATCTACATAACCCAGCATTAATTACACCCATAGCCCTGGGCGGGTTCCAGGGACCTTGCATCTCCTTCGGCACTGGTAATCTGGGGGCTGCCTTCGGGCAGTCCCCTTTGCTTTCCCCCTCTTCTCTTCCCATCACTGGAGGCGGTTACTCTATAACCATAACCTCATTTTCTTATTTTTACCCATTTGATTACCAGTCATACCTAATTTATGGTAGTATTCAAGCAGTGATAATTGCTGCGAGCAACTTTGGGACAACGTTCCACGTGCCCAAAGGAGAAGCGGCAGATTATACGAAGGGTAGATGGGAAAAGGTTATGTTAAACGCCTCCCTTACAGAGAGAACTCCCTATTTTATAAAGGACCCGGCCTCTGCATGCTCATCAGCTAGTCTCCCCTTATTCACGTAACCACCAATGTTAATCAACCAGGAGATCTATCGTTATGCAACATGGTAAGAAACTCACATTTGGAGTTCTACCAGCAATGCTTTGTCTTGTTGTGCTCATGTTGAGCGCCTGTGGCAGCATATCCAGCCAGGGTTCACAGGTCAAAGCATCGTCAGACAAACAGACATTCATTTATTCGCAAACAGGAGCCAGTGATATAGCGACGTTTGATCCGGCCCTCGCCACCGATGCCACCTCAAACAACGCAATTTCATTAGTATTCACCGGACTGGTCACACTCGACGACCAGCTACAGATAAAACCCCAGCTCGCGCAGTCCTGGCAGGAGTCTGCGGACGGACAGACCTGGACCTTTCATCTGAAACCCAACCTGAAATTTAGCGATGGTACCTCCTTGACCTCCAAGGACGTCGCCTACAGCATCGACCGTGCCCTGCAAAAGTCTCTGGGCTCAGTAACCAGCCCAACCTACCTGGGACTGATCAAAGACTCAGATAAGCTGCTAGCGGGCCAGATCAAAACCATCATTGGAGATAGTGTCTTAACACCTGATCCGCAGACGGTTGTATTGATCACCAATTCCAGGGCAGCCTATTTTCTGGATACACTTACCTACTCAACCTCCTATGTCGTTGAGAAGAAGCTCATAGATAAATACGGCAACCATTTCACCGATCACCTCACCGAAGGTGGAAGCACCGGTCCATATGTCGTTCAAGAGTACGACCAGCATCGACAGATCATCTTTACGCCAAACCCAAATTATTATGGCCCGAAGCCACAGATACAAAAAATCATCATGCCTTTCTTTGTAGACCCGGCCACAGCCTTCAAAACATATCAGACAGGCAGAGTTGATTACACACCAGTGCCATCAGAGAACTATCAATCCGTCAAAAGCCAGCCAGACTTTCACAAAGTCGCACAGCTTTCGACAGTCAGTTTTGCGATGAATTACCTGGTCAAACCCTTCGATAACATTAAGGTTCGCCAGGGCATGGCACTGGCCTTAAACAAAGAGGCAATTGTGCACGCGATCTGGAAAGACACCAACATCGCCACCAATCATATCGTACCGCAAGGTATGCCTGGTTATGACTCAAAACTGATCAACCAGGACAATACAACCAGCACCAAAGGGAATCCCACACTCGCCAGGCAACTGTTTGACCAGGGCTTGCGTGAAGAAGGATATAGCAACCCAGGCCAGCTCCCCACGATCCACCTGACCTACCAGGGTGGCTCAAAAGACATCGACAGAGAGATCGCAGCCAGCATCCAGATGTGGCAGAATGTGCTGGGGGTCAGCATCAAGCCTGAAGCAGTAGATTTCAATAAATTCCTGGATGAGCTGTCAGGTACAGCCAATAATCCCAAAGGGCTACAGATGTGGCGTGAAAACTGGTTAGCGGACTACCCCGATCCACAGGACTGGTTGACGCTACAATTCGGCAAGGGAGCCGCAAATAACGCGATTAACTTCGGTCAGAACAACTCAACCGATGCAGCAAGCCAGCAACTCCTGCAAAACCAGATGGCAAACGCAGATACCAACCCAAATCTACAGGCCCGAATGGAAAGCTACAACACAATTGAGCAACAGGTCATTAACAATGTGGGTTGGTTGCCGATATATCAATATGCGACCTCTTATCAATTGAAGAGCTACGTGCATGGCCTGCATATTAATGAACTGGGACTGATTCCCCCGGACGACTGGGCAAACATTTATATCACCCAACATTAGTCCTGGTTTGAAGGGTCAATTCACCGAGAATCAGAAGATTATGTGAAGAAATCGATTTTCACGTCGTATAATAAGTAGAAAATGGGATAGCAATTAATACTTACTATCCCACATCTACAAGTAGAGACATCAGTCCATTATCTTGACAATAATGGGGACGTCACCTAAAATATGTAAAAATCTACCCATGACACGTACTTCTATTATCGGCCACTACCTTAGGTTTATCTACAAAAGGTGCCATTTGATAGATCTATTCTAAGCAGGACCTGATAAGAGAACCGTACCATGAACGAAGAGGGAGCTCTTTGACAAAGGGTATTTTCTCCCAGACAAATGCAACCTCGAACACAGAGAGAGTAAGGGGCATAGCATGGTTCAGTTTTTGGTAAAAAGGTTCATCGGCCTACTTTTTGTAGTAATCGGTGTTACCTTAATCACCTTTATTATGGGGTTTTACGCCCCTGGAGATCCAATTAAAGCGTTGTTAGGTCAGCATTTTAACCCGGTGATTTATGCACAACTGAGGCACACCTACGGGTTAGATCTCCCCGGATATCAACAATACTGGAACTACCTGACGCACCTGTTCCGATTTGATTTTGGTCTATCGTATAAATTCCAGAACAGACCTGTCTGGGATATTCTTAAAGACGGTGTGCCAGTCTCAACAGAACTAGGTTTCTGGGCACTTTTAATCCAGGTATCGATTGGTGTTCCCCTCGGTATAATATCTGCCCTCAAGGCTAATACCTGGGTGGACACAACCAATATGGCAATTGTGCTGGTTATCTACGCCATTCCAGTCTTTGTACTGGCAGTGTTAGTACAGGTCTTTATCGTCTGGATTGACAAGCAAACTGGTGGAAGTTGGCCGGTCTCGCAGTGGGGAAACCCCTGGCAGTATACCTGGTCGGACATTACCTTTAAGCTTGCACCAATTCTTGTCTACGCGGCTGCTGGCCTGGCTTACCTTACCCGGTTAGCACGCACCAGCATGTTGGAAGTCCTGCGCCAGGACTACGTGCGAACCGCACGGGCCAAAGGCATGCAGGAACGGGTCGTTATTTACCGTCACGCTCTGCGCAACGCCTTGATCCCGCTGGTCACAGTGATTGGACTTACCCTGGGTATCCTGGTGACTGGTGCCTTCTTTATTGAGCAAATTTTTAATATCCCTGGTATTGCGGGTATCACACTGACCTCAATTACTGATCGCGACTATCCCGTCATTCAAGCAACAACCATTTTGCTGGCCGTCGCCGTCGTATTTGGAAATCTGGTTTCAGATATACTGTATACAGTTGTTGATCCACGCATTAAGGCTGAATAGGAGACAGGCATAGATGGACACCAAGGACCAACGAACAGACATGTCCTCACCAGGAGCAATGTTTCCTGACAATCAAACACTTCCGCCTGATCCAGAGCTTAGCCTGGAGACAGGGATAGGGGGGGTACCACCTCAGGTGGCCTTAAGTCAGAAATCAACAACCCCATTTCAGGACTCGTTGCGGCGTTTACGACGTGACAAGCGAGCAATGATAAGTATCGGAGTGATTATCTTCTTTATCTTGCTCTCTATTTTGGGACCTTTGATCTACCCACATATTGGTGGAACCTATCAAAGCGATTTGAACGGAGTCGTGCCTGCGACGCAATATCACAGCTTCTATCACCAGGAATTGAGTCGGCAGGACGAAGGGCCATCAGGTCAATACTGGCTCGGAACTGACTCACTGGGTCGCGACATCCTGGCTCGTTTGATGCAAGGTATGTTGATTTCCATTACGCTCGCAGTAATGGTTGAAGTAATTGATATCGGAGTTGGAGTATTCGTTGGAGTGCTGGCTGGCTACTTCGGTGGCTGGATCGACCAATTCCTGGCACGCTTCACCGATATTATGTTCGCGTTCCCGGGCCTCCTATTCGTCATTCTGCTTACTGGTATTTTCGGTACCTCAGCCGATGATTATCTTTCGAAAGTCCCAATAATAGGACCGAATGGAAACGCCCGCCTCTTGCTCGTCTCTCTGGCTCTGGCCTTTACGGCGTGGCCTTTGATGGCACGTTATGTACGTGGACAGACGTTACAGGTGAAAGAGTCGCAGTTTGTTGAAGCTGCGAAAACCTCGGGTACCAACAGCGCAAGAATTATCTGGAAACACATCATCCCCAATCTGTTCAGTATTGTGGTGGTTGCCTCGACGCTTAACATCGCAAACACAATTGTGGGTGAAGCTGGAATCAGCCTGCTGGGTCTGGGCGTACAACAGCCTGGCTCAAGTATCGGACTGATGATTTCAGATGGCTCAGGTGTGATCGACTCCCATCCCTGGGAAGTATTGGTTCCCTCAATTGTGCTGGCCCTGATCGTGCTGGCCTTCTCCTTCCTGGGTGATGGTCTACGCGATGCATTTGATCCACGGTCCAAAGACTAGAGAGCGGAGAGACAACTATGGCAGAAAATCTGCTGGAAGTAAACAATTTAAAAACCTACTTTTTCACACGTGGAGGAGTAGTCAAGGCGGTGGATGACGTCTCCTTCATCATCAAGCCGGGCCAGACCCTCGGCGTGGTGGGAGAGAGCGGATGCGGCAAAAGTGTAACCGCCCTCTCAGTGATGCGTCTGGTGGCAACACCTCCTGGCAAAATCGTTGACGGCGAGATTCTTTTCAATGGCGAAAACGTGCTTGAGAAGAATATGGATGAGCTGACCGATCTGCGCGGAAGCAAGATTTCGATGATCTTCCAGGACCCGATGACGTCGCTCAATCCAGTCTATACCGTTGGATCGCAGATCTCTGAGACAGTCAAACGCCACGTTAAGGGCATCAGCAGTGACCAGGCCTGGAAGCGGGCCGTTGAAATGCTGGACCTGGTTCATATTCCAGAGCCAAAGCGTCGCGCCAAAAACTATCCTCATGAGTTCTCTGGCGGTATGCGCCAGCGCGTCATGATTGCGATTGCCCTGGCCTGCAACCCCCAGCTTCTGATTGCCGATGAGCCTACAACCGCGTTGGACGTGACGATTCAGGCCCAGATCCTGGAGCTGATGAAGGGTCTTTCCAAAGACTTCGGAACGGCTGTCATGATGATCACCCATGACCTTGGTGTCGTCGCAGGCACCTGCCAGTATGTCAATGTGATGTATGCCGGGCACGTCGTGGAATCAGCCCCGGTCAAACAGATCTTTGAGACGCCCGCCCATCCCTACACGGTTGGTCTTCTGCAATCTATTCCCCGACTGGACGAGGATCGTGGAATGCGCCTGACACCAATTGCTGGCCAGCCCCCCGATCTCTCAAAAGAAATTGTCGGTTGTCCCTATGCTCCTCGCTGCCCCAAGGTCCAGAGCCGTTGCCGTGAAGAGCGCCCCCAACTGATGTCTGTTGGTCGTGGGGACCAGTTAGCAGCCTGCTTCTATCCAAACTAAGAGAGGGAAAAGGAATTGGCACAAGAAATCATTGCGCCTCAGACATCCAACACCAGTACAACGCTGGTTGATGTCAAGGGCCTGAAAGTTCATTTTCCTATCAAGGGTGGGTTGCTGAACCGAA
>DASSXK010000640.1:0-22031 GCA_035703945.1 Ktedonobacteraceae bacterium
TGGTCCGAAAAGATGAAGGATTTTTCGGACCATCGTAGATAATGCGGTTATTTTATGCTTTTGCCCCAGAGAGGAGTTCTTGCGCAACTTCTTCGGGAATTACAACCCTTAGTGAGCCGGGAACAACGTGGAACGTGGCGGGAGTGGTGAAGTCAACAGGATCGCCATCGATCTGAATTGCAATGGGTGTTTTGGTTTGAATTTCCAGCCTTTCGCCGGTATGGTATGTAACCCATTGGATACGGTCTTTGCGGCGAAGCAGGAAAGACATAATCACGCGCAAGCGCCCCAGCAGGCCACGGGCACGGACAACGCAGATGTCAAGCTTGCCATCATCTGCACGAGCTCGCCAGGTAAATTTGACGGCCCCTCCATAGAGTTGGGTATTGCCGATAACGATCTGCAAGGCGCGGCTCTTGATTTCAGTGCCGTCTATATCCAGGGTGGCGGGAAATCCTTTGAAACCCAGGCCCATCCAAAGAGCGACAAACAAATAGCCCACGATACCGAATTTTTTGGCGGGGCGCTTCTCAACGGCATTCGTAACTTTCCCATCGAGCCCGATCCCGGCCATGAGCAAGAAATATCGCTCATTGACCTGCCCGAGATCAACGCGTCGGGTGTAGTTTCGCATAAGGATCTGGCTGGCGCGAGTCGGATCATCCAATGGAATTTTCATCTCACGTGCCCAGACATTCACGGTCCCCAGAGGGATAACTCCCAGGGAGGTTTCGCTGCCAGCCAGTTCCTGGATAACCTCGTTGATCGTACCATCGCCGCCAGCGGCAACGACCATCGTAATCTGCTTTTGGACGGCCTCTTTGGCAAATTTTTTGGCGTCTCCAGCCTGCTGGGTCAAGCAGAGTTCAGCCTGCCAGCCTTGCCGTTGGAACTCACTTACAATTTCTTTTAATTGATTGGCAAAATGAACATACGTGCCAGATGTAGGATTGGCGATAACGATTGCCGAAAGTTGTTGCTGCTTCTGCACAACTTTAGATGTTGGGTCTGTTTGCATTACGATCCTCTTGAGATATTGGAAATTCGGTCAGCAACCCGCTTGCTTCACTGACTGAATCGAACTTTTCAAAAACTAGTCTATACGTGGTACACGTGCCAGGATCTCCGAAACGACTTCGTAACTGATGGTTCCTAACCTTTGGGCTACCATTTCGGCTGTCAACGTCGCGTTGCCTTGTTGGCCAATCAGGACAACTTCATCACCCATTCGTACCTGGGGCAGATGCGTGACATCAATCATACATTGATCCATACAAACACGCCCCCGAATTGGGGCTGTTTCTCCATGTACGAGGACACTGCCCCAGTTGTTAGGAGTGCGTCTGAAACCATCGGCGTAACCAACCGGGATCACTGCGATCCGTGTTGGTCGGTCCGTTTGATAGGTACAACCATAGCTGATGCATTCACCGGCAGGGATTATTTTGACCTGCGCAACCTGGGTTTTAAATGAAAGTGCCGCTCGGAAATTGGCGGGTACGCGAACATCTTCAGATGGATCAAGCCCATAAAGCGCGATTCCGGGCCGGACCATTTGAAAATGTGCTTCAGGCAGACTGAGGGTGGCGGCGCTATTGGCGGCATGGGCGATTGGTGGTCGTAGCCCATGCGTCTCCACGATTTCTAATACATGCTTGAAGCGTGCAAGTTGTAGCTGTACATGTTCCTTATCACTGGAATCGGCTTTGGCGAAGTGGGTAAAGATCCCTTCAAGTTCAAGACCCGGCAATTGCTTGATTTCCCGTAGCAGAGCAAGCAGGTCGTTGATCTCCTCAAAACGGATGCCAAGCCGTGCCATGCCTGTATCTACCTTTACATGGACCTTGACGGTTTTCTCCAGCGCCTGTGCCGCTCTTGAAAGGGCGTGTGCCGATTCGCTGGCGTACAGGGTGACGGTGAGATCCTGGCGCACCGCTTCGCGCATCTGCCATAGAGGCACATAGCCGAAAACCAGGATGGGGGCCGTGATACCAGCTTCCCGCAGTGGGGTGGCTTCGCTGACCGTCGCGACTCCTAACATCGTTGCGCCATTATGCAGGACGGTGCGTGCGACTTTCAGGGCTCCATGTCCATAGCCGTCGGCTTTTAGACTGGCAAGGACCTGCACATTTTTTCCAACCAGCTCTTTGATGTAGCGGGTATTATTGCCGATCGCGCTGAGATCAATCTCCAGCCAGGTGGGACGTTCCGCCCGCATTACAACAATCTGTTTCCAGCCGGGCGTCTGGCGGACCAGAACTTCCGGCGCACTGGCCGGTTTTTGCAGCAAGCGTTCTGTCACCCATTCCATACGTGTCTCTTCTGAGCCTTTGATCAAAACGCTGGTTGGTTGGTTGTGGTTAGAGTGTTCAAGAATCTGGCGAGTGGCGCGGGCGGCATCTTCGTGGGTTGATGTGACAATTACCTGCTCTGGCAAGAGGCCGTTTTGGCGGGCGCTATCTGCTATCAGCGCGGCTTTTTCTCCGCGTGTGATGAGATAATCAACGCTCTGAGCAGCGGCCTGTCCGACCTGATGATGGGCTTCCTCTTCAAAGCTACCAAGCCGTAACATATCACCTAGAACCGCGATGCGTTGGCCAGCCGGGAGATCTTTTAGCGCCTGGAGGCCCGCCAGCATTGAGGCTGGTGTCGCGTTATGTGTGTCATCAAGCAGGCGCGAACCATAACATCCCGCCAGGGGATTGAGGCGGCCACTCAGGGGTTCGAGTTGAGCAAGTGAGTGCTGTAGTTCGTCGGTTTCGATGCCACAAAGCTTTCCAATTGTATAGGCCGCCAGCATGGTTGAGACGTGATGTGTTCCAATCAGATGAGAGGAAAGTCTCAGTGTGCTTTCTTCCGCCTGGAGATTGAAGCTCAGCCCTTCCCAGCCCATCGTAAGATTGCTAACAGCGGCGGGCGAATAGGGAAGCTGCCGGGCCTGGATAGGTAAATGAAGCTCACGGATCAACGGATCGTCCTGGTTGAACAAAGCGAACCCACTGGCGGGAAGATTTGTTAGCAGGCTCCCTAGCTCGTTGGCAAAATGGTCCAGGTTTTCGAAATATTTCAGGTGGGCCGGGCTAATATTTGTAAGAATGCCGATTGTAGGCTGAATAATCTGGCAAAGCTGGCTGATCTCATTTGGATGGTCGCAGGCGAGTTCAAGCACCGCAAATTCGTGTCGCTCCTGTAATCGACCCAGCGATAGCGGCAGCCCCAGCAGATCATTATAGTTTTGCCAGCTTCGGAAGGTTGCAAAATTATTGCCAAGCACCCTGGCAATCGCTTCTTTTGTGCTGGTCTTGCCTGTGCTGCCTGTGATTGCAATCACGGTTGGCTGCCAGAGTCGCAGAATAAAGCTGGCATATTGCTGCAAAGCCAGGCGTGTATCGGGAACGAGGACCGTTGTAATTTCGGCCTGGGAGATGCGATCGCGTATCTCTGAATCGCTTGCTTCAAGATAGCTGTTCTCTATGCATAGAGCCGCTGCTCCGCGTTGGAGGGCGTCGAGCAGATAGTCATGGCCGTTGCTGCGTTCACCTCGCACCGCTACAAACATTTCGCCCGGAATGAGTTGACGAGTATCGTGATTAAATGCATCAAAGGTTTGTTGTTTGCCTTTTGTTAGAAGTTGACCTCTGGTTGCCTCTAAAAAGTGATCTAGCTGAATCATACGAGTACATTACCTGTTTCTTATGAAAGCCATCAGCAAGTCTGTTCATGGCATTTGAGGATGCGACCCATCCTCGTTTGAACGCTTGCCAGGGAAACGTTGGTCTACCCGAAACGAACTGCATCGTCTCTCGTAGTCTAATCATACCCTTTTCGTGATACCTGTATCAATCCTGAGGTCTTAGTTTTGGGGAAGATATAAGGTTGCTTGCTCTATGTAGTTTGATTTGAGCAAGTTGGGAGTATTCAACTTACACACCTGTTTAAACTAATTTGCTGCTGACAAAAAATTTTAGCCAGTTTCCTACGGCTTCACTTTTTGCATTATCGGCAAACGCGATTGTCCTCAATGCGTTCGTGGCCCAGTATAATGCCAGGCGCTTCTCGATATGATCATCTTCTAGCCCGTAGGTGCGGGCAAATGTTTTTGCATCTCCATATCGTCCCGGCCACCAGAAGCCTAAATACGCAAAGTCACTCATCCAATCGCCATATCCCATGCTGGACCAATCAATAATTGCAGTTACCCGACCATTATCGACCAGCATATTATCGAAAGCTGGATCTCCATGCAGTAAGCGGCGAACTTCCGAGGCATAGGGCAAGTTCATACGAAACTGAGCAATGAATTTGTCAGCAATTTCCGAGTCCAAACCTATCTTCGCTGTGCTATCCCTGAAGGATTGCAAACCTGCTTGCTCTATCTCCTGGCCGATAGCTTCTTTCCAACTATTGTGCTTTGCGTTACCGGTTGTTGTGTTCAAATGGCCGTACCCGGTTGAGGTTGATACGTCAAATTGATAGATCTTTGCCAGGGTGTTCTGGATATTGGGCAAGGCGGCTGCCAATTCTTGCTCACTGACTAGATTTGATGGTGTACCTTCTACAAACCTTGAGATGCAGTAATAAGCACTCTCTTCAAACCGACCAATATCGGTCACTTTGGGTACGAGTAAGCTTGCTCCGAAGTTATCAGCGGCATATTTGTCGGCAACAAAGTCCTCTTGCCTGGCAGAAATTCGGAGCGCGTATTTGTTGCCCTGGCCTGTTTCAAAGCTGAAGGCCTGTGAAATGTGGCCTTCGGTAAGTTGAACTAGCGAATCAGGACGAGCATCTTCAATGCTCCCCAAAAAGGATGTCACTTTTTCGGGTGAGTATGTGGTTTTCATAGGACATGATTATAACATGTTCTCCTGAAAATTCTGTATGTATTTATCGTGCCAAAACAAATTGCATATTCTCCAATTGTTTGATCATCCCCTTCAGTTCCATCATCATCAATGTTGAGGTTACGGTCGTCGTTGGGAGTTGTGAAATTTGGATGAGCTCGTTAATGTGTTGCGGCTCGTGACTCAGCAGGGCCAGCAGGCTGCGTTCCTCGTCGTTTTCGGGAAGGACAGCTTGCAGTTCGCGCTTCTGGGGAATCAGGAAGAGGTTGAGGGCCTTGATGATATCGTCGATTTCGAGGGTGGGGTGGGCACCATCTTGAATCAAGCGATTGGTGCCGCCGCTGCTCTTGGCGAAAATGCTGCCAGGGACGGCGAAAACGTCCCGGCCCTGTTCCTGAGCAAACTGGGCTGTGATGAGCGCTCCGCTGCTTGCCGGTGCCTCTGTGACCAGGACGCCCAGCGAGAGGCCAGAAATGATTCTGTTGCGGGCGGGAAAATTGCCTCCTTCCGGTTTTACACCCAGCGGAAATTCGCTGATTAAGGCTCCACGCTTTGAGTCCACGATCTGGCGGGCCAGCGGAATATTGGCGCGGGGATAGATGGAGTCCAGTCCGCTGGCAAGGACTGCGATTGTGCGACCACCCGTGGCAAGGGCCGTTTGATGCGCGACTGTATCAATACCCTGGGCCAGTCCGCTGACAATCGTGACCTGATTGGCGGCGAGCTCTCTGGCAAAGTGCTCCGTTACTTGCTGGCCATAGCTGGTAATTTTGCGTGTTCCGACAATTGCCAGCGCAAAATTGTCCTCCTCGCTGAGCGCACCGCAGGTGTAGAGAATATGCGGAGGATGCGGGATCTGTTTGAGTAGCTGGGGATAGGTCGGATCTTTCCAGGTCGTGATCCGCACGCGGAGATGTTCCAGGCGTTTCAGCTCGGTTGGGGGATCGATTGTATGACGCTGTTGCAGAAAACTTCCAATGGTTTTACGATCAAGGCCCGCCTGGGCCAGGGCCTTCGCTTCACTATGCCAGGCCACAGCCATATCTTCTTTAAAGTAGGTGTACAGTAATTTAAAGCGGACCGGCCCAATACCGACCACGCGACTGAAGGCGATCCAATAGGCCAGATCTGCCGCAGGCAAAACGCCTTCGGGATAATAACGAGCCGGAGATTCCCACACTTCCATCATATCCTCCTGATAAGGTTCATGCTCTCCATACAGCTAAAAATGTTGTTTATCCCTCTCCACATCACTTTCCTCTTGCCTCTATATAAATGAAGTATTTGCCAAAAATCGTAATGGATGGTGTTGGCGTGGATCTTGCCCTCGGCGTTCCTGAAGGCAAGATCCGATCAAGCCAGGTAAAGTTACTCCTGAGGAGCGTGCATATTCCCTGGATGAGGATAGCTCCCCGGTGTCTCATTCCAGGTCGGGGCAGCCATCGGCGATCCAGGAGTCTCGGGGAGATGCTGGTTCGGTCCGCCAGGCTGCGGATAAGGTGCCTCAGAAACAGGAATCGGTTTACCCGTTGGTTGATAAGGGTTGCCATTGGTTGGGATAGCAGACGGCCTGTATCCACCCGGCGGCGGATAAGTATATGGTGGATTTGTCGCTTTTTGTTGGGCTGCCAGGACGTCCCTGGCATTTTGATGTTGACGTAGACGAACCACAACGATGACAATTAGCAGCGTCACAGAAATGAGGAGCAAGGCGCTGCCAGCAATTGTCAGAATGGTTGATGTATTATCGGTCGTGGATAGCTGCGGAGTGGGAACGGGTGCGGGCGTCGGTTGATCTGTGCTTGTTTGGTCCGCAGCAGTTAAAATCGATGATTGATGCAAAGAGAGCCGCCACTGGTTTTCGAGGTGGTCTTGATCCACTCCCAGTGTTTTTTGAAGATCCTGGTTAAAGTCTGTGCTTATCGAGCCCATCGATTTTATCAGGGCCGTCATTTTGGCCTGCCCAAAGGTTTTGTACATGTAGTTGACCAACTGCCAGCTCTGGGCGTAGGCCAGATCAGCTTTATAAGAATCCTGAGGGAAGCCAGCGTCGATTTCACTGAGACGGAACAGGTTATGGCGCTGGAGCGCTTCCTGGAAATGCAAAGTCATTGTCTGCTCATGAAAAAGTTGATTTTCAACGGCCAGGCCCTCGTCGAACCAGGTTGGAGCATTAATACCATATTTTATGATCTGGTGAAAAACCAGATGGGTGAGCTCGTGAGGCATATCGCGTACAAGGCGCTCATCAGAAGAATCCACCACAACGAATTCGGCTTCGTTAAGACCTGGTCGAGCCTCTCCACCTACCCATTCATACGCGCCCGGATCAAGCGAACCCTTAAAATCATCGACACTGGAATAGATCCAGATATTAATGGTATGGTCGAGGCTTGTTCCGAGCTTCTTCTGGATGCGGGTGATATGATTGACCGTTTGCTTCAGGATAAATTGCCCGAAGGTTTGGTCGCGCTCATACCAGTGTACCTGCACAAACCCGCTGGTCAGACTTTGCCAATTGAAACGTGTATCAACCGTCACAAAGCTTTGTGTGTCTGAAGTAAAAGTGTTGCCAGCACTGTCATCAATGACCCAATAGTACTTGACGGGTGTACCCTGTGGATAGAAGCCATTCCCGGTTGTTGTATGATGCCACTTGAGTTGCACCCGCGAAGCAGGATTCGGTGGACTCACGACATATTGTTCTTGAAAACCACGATCGTTAAAATCCAGATGAATAAATGCTTTTGTAATAGTGCTGCTGGAGTCGATAGCACGTAGATTAAAGTCGATATAGTCGGGATAGTGAACCGTGTCAGTTTGAGACTCTACCTTGATTGAGGCACTTGCTGCATACACTCGAATCGATGATGTAATGAGGCTGATAGGTAGAATCACCGTCAGGCAGAACATAAGTAACATCGTACTTACCAGACGACTCCGGTAGAAAAACATCTTATGGCTCCTCTCCAATATATATACAGATCTATTGTACCTGATCAACTTCTTCATGTGAATAGAGACATACTTGTGTATTTTTGTATGACCTGAATGGGGGATGAGCTAGACCAATGTGTTAACGTGTTTTATCCTGTGCGTTAGAGTTAGATAGAAAGAAATATAACAAGAGGTGGGGTCGACTCCCTCAAAGCCTGACCGAACGACGTTTCTCTTAAGACAAGAGAAAATATGAAGTGCGTACGTCAGGGGAGTGTGAACCCCTTTGACGAGTGGCAGGGCGGATGACTTAGGATCGAGCGTCGAAGAGGTGTTCGCAATACATGAAACGAGCGGCGTTCCTGGAAGTGACCGAATGATACGTGAAATCGAGATCCAGGAGAAAAACGCCACTCTGTTACAAGGATGCAAGATTAGCTATGAGTAACAACAATTGGAATCAACCGCCTAATGGGGGCGGCATGCCTGGTGACAATCAGGTACCGCCCCGTACCGGAAAGCTGCTGCGCGATTTCGGCCAGCAGAGCCCTGCGGGACCAGACTACTCGCAGATGCCACCGGCGCAATATTCGCCACGGGTGCCAGGCACGCCTCCATCGGGGCAGCTTCCGCCTACCCAAAATGGGGGACCCGTGGGAGGCATGAATTCGCAGTCTCCAAATTGGATGGAGAGCGCAAGACAGACGATGCAACGTTTTACTGGTAAGATGCGGGCTTTTCCCCAACAGAGCAATCAACCACCTGCGGGCTGGCCTACGGCAAACTATCAGCAACCATACAATCAGCCGCAGTACAACCAGCAACAGCACTTTAATCAGAACCAGCCTTATACACCGACTGCGGGCCAGATGGTTCCTTACGGGCAGATATCGCCTCTGCCGCCAATAGCAGATAGCCAGTCGCAACGTTGGAGACGTTCACGCAGCACGCGCATTTCAATGCTCAAGCGTAGGCGACGTGTGCGTTGGGGCCAGGCTCATCCGCGTGCCCAGCGGGTAACGGTGAGCATCGTTGTCAGCCTGTTAATTTTGCTGATCATTGGTTTTTCGTCTGGTGGAGCTTCGGCCTACAATTTTTACCAGGCCCAGTTGCCGCGCTTGCATGATCTGAGCAATCAGATTATCCCCCAGACCTCCTATATTTATGATCGCAACGGCACCCTGCTCTACGAGACCCCCAGCTATGACACAACCAGCAATGGGTCTAAATCGCTGAGCTTCGGCGGCCGACGTATCCTCGTTAGTTATAGCCAGATTCCTGATGTCTTGAAGAATGCCCAGATTGCGATTGAAGATCATACCTTCTGGACAAACTCTGGTGTTGATCCGCAGGGTATTTTGCGTGCGGCCAGCAGTGGAGGCAGCGCCGGTGGTGGTAGTACCCTCACCCAGCAGGTCATTAAAAACCTCTCGCACGACGACGCTCATTCTATTAACCGTAAAATGACGGAAGCCGCGCTTGCCATCGCTCTGACGCAGCAGTATCCCAAAACCAAGATCCTGGAGATGTATTTTAACGTCGCAGGTTATGGGGCGCAGGAGCTTGGTGCTGAAGCCGCGATTGAAGATTACTTTGGATTGAAGCCGACCTGTAAAAGCATCGGTAAATGCGTACCAGCAATGACCCAGCTCGATTACAATCCCAAGACCAAAAGACATGACCCCTTGCTGGGGCTGGCACGTGCTTCGTTGCTTGCTGGCATGCCACAAAACCCGAACAGTTACGATCCTACCCTGGGAGCATCTAACAAGGCCAGGGCTCTGGATCGTCAACAACAGGTTTTGCACGCAATGATGATGTACGATGAGCCAGCTCCAGGGTTGGGTCCCGTTACTCCTGAAATTGCCCAAAAGGTTTATAATCTGACAAATGCGATGAAATTTTCGCCTCACCAGGTCGTCAGTAAATACCCGCACTTTGTGCAGTGGGTATTGGACACGATTGAGAATACGCTTGGTAACGGCGATACATCGCTGGGAGCGCAAATTCTCAATACCGGTGGGTTTAGGATCAGAACGACCCTGGATGCCCACATTGAAGACTACGTAGAAAATTCGGTCAAGACTAATATTGGCAATATTCCTACCGCTAACAATGTCCATAACGCGGCTGCTGTCGTGATGAATGCTAAAACCGGCGAAATACTGGCGATGGATGGCAGCGTAGATTACAACTCGAAAGATCCGCAAGTAGCGGGTCAGATCAATATGGCTGTAACTCCTCGCCAGCCGGGATCAAGCTTTAAACCGCTGGTCTACGCTACCGCAATGCAAATGGGTATGTATCCTGGCAGCGTTTTATCGGACTTCAAAACGTACTTCCCTGTTGGTGGTGTTACCAGTGTGGATCATGCCTATCACCCGGTCGATTATGGTGGTGCAAATGGTATGTATCATGACCTGCCAACAAGCATCCGCTTTGCAACGGCAAACTCTCTAAACGTCCCGGCTGTGAAAGCGATCAGCTATACCGGTGTTGGGAACGTAACAACGATGGTCAATCGCATGGGCATACACGTTGCGGCACGCGACCAAACACTTTCGATGGTTCTGGGTACGGCGGCAGTGCCCTTGTTAACAATGACAGGAGCTTACCAGGTCTTTGCCAATCAAGGTAAACGTGTGCTGCCACAGGGTATCCTGGATATCTGGGATAACTATGGTCGCCAGCTCTATCATTATGATGCTACGCACCCGATTGGTGTACAGGTTTTGAGCCCCCAAATCGCCTTTATGACGAGCTCAATCCTGACCGACGAAGAAGATCGGGCATTGGATTTTGGTTCAATTCATACTCTGTCAATGTGGGATCAATTTGGGCCGCAGAGAGACGTGGTGGCGGCTAAAACAGGAACGACCGATAGTTTTAAAGATAACTGGACACTTGGATATACTCCCAACGTTGTGGTAGGTGTTTGGGCTGGTAATACTGATGACTCGGTAATGCAAAACGTCATTGGTATTACTGGTGCTGCTCCGATCTGGCATGATGTGATAGAATGTGTGACAGGTGTAGCCTGCGCCGAGCCAGCCAAACCCTTTACGCACTTTCCAACTCCGACCATCTTTGCGCCCCCACCGAGCGAAATGGGACTTGTCCCCGGCTTTACGGCACCTCCTGGTGTTCAACTTGCACAGGTTTCAGCAGCCAACGGACTTCTTGGCGCCGGACAGATGGACTGGATTCTGAGCTCTGACATGCCACTGCAAGCTGGTGGCCCACCTATTCAAGTTGGTGGTACTCCGACTCCGACACCCCAGGACGGGCAAGGAGGTGGTACCCCTTCCGGTCGTCATCATCATGGCGGTTGATTGCCATCACGTTGGTTTTTTCAGCAACCCATCAGCTTTATTGGTTGATGGGTTGCTGCTCTGGTTTTTCCTCCCCACCTCCTCTTGACAATCCCCCCTTGTGAGTGCTATTCTGTATAAGCAGTCGGATGAAGAGACTGCTAGCAATCATGCTTGATAAAAGTACTATCAAAGCAAAGGTCAGATAGATTAATTTGGCCTCGGGTAAATCGAGAGGGTGTGCAAGAGTTATGACACCGCTAAGCCAGCGTAAGCAACAGATACTACGTGCGCTTGTTGAAGAATATATACATACTGCAACGCCGATCGCATCTGATACACTGGTTCGTAAATATGGACTTAAATTCAGCTCTGCTACAGTTCGTCATGAGCTGGCAGGATTGGAAGAAGCGCACCTGATTTTTCAGCCCCATACCTCAGCAGGTCGTGTTCCGACCGATCTGGGGTATCGTTACTTTGTTGAGCATTTGATGCGAGAGTCAGAGCTGTCTTTAAATGAGCAACTACTGATTCGTCATCAATTCTATCAGGTGCAGGACCAACTGGATCAATGGGTTCGGTTGACCGCTTCGGTGATGGCTCGCCTGTTACATAGTGCCGCCGTGATGACCCCACCTCGTTCAGAAGAAGGCCATCTCAAGCACTTTGAACTCCTTTCTGTCTCCGATCTGGCGGCGCACCTGGTGCTGGTTCTTTCTGATGGGTCTGTTAAACAGCAACGTTTGATGTTGGATACAGCCTACCAGCAAGAAGACCTGAGTATTGTCGCAACTCGCCTGAACAAACTTTTCCAACAGAAGAGCGCCAGTGAAGTCAGTCGTCTCATGCTTCAGCATACGTTTAGTGATATTGAAAGACTGGTTGGTCTCTCAATCGCGAGTATCCTGGAGCAGCATGGTGATCCCCTGGCGGATGTGTTCTACCGCGAAGGTGTGATCAATATTCTGGAGCAACCAGAGTACAGCCGTATCGGGCCTGAAGAGGAACGCAACGAGCGCGTGCGCAAGGTCATTGAAGTGCTGGAGCAGAACAGATTGCTGCCAGCTTTGGCTTCGCAGTTGCGAGAATCGCATGGCGTGCAGATCATCATTGGCGGTGAGAATGAGTGGGACGAGATGAAGGATGTCAGCATGGTCGTTGCGCGTTATGGACAGGAAGGTAAGGTTGGTGGCTTGTTAGGGGTGATTGGTCCTACCCGAATGCAATATGGGCGTGCGATCGCAGTGGTTCGCTATATGGCGCAATTGATGGACGAACTGTTAGGCGACGTCTATGGCCAGTAGCGGAGGGGATGCTGGTGAATGTGCAGGATTTTTTGCCTGCACCACATGTATCTTGCCACCGGTCGTGGCAACTAACAAACGAATTACAGCTTGAAAATTTTTCAACTGAAAACATAATAAATAGGAGGCAACTGTGCCAAAAGTTATTGGAATTGACTTGGGAACCACAAACTCTTGTGTCGCTGTCATGGAGGGCGGTGAGCCTGTAGTTATTCCCAATGCAGAGGGTGCGCGAACAACCCCTTCCATCGTAGCTATCAATAAGAATGGTGAGCGCCTCGTTGGTGAAGTTGCTAAACGTCAGGCAATTACCAACCCCGAAAACACGGTCTATTCTATCAAGCGCTTCATGGGTCGCAAATTCGATGATCCCGAAGTTGATCGCGACAAACGCTTGATGCCTTATAAAGTTGTCCGGGCCAACAACGGTGATGCCTGGGTTGAGGTACAGGGTAAAACCTATAGCCCACCAGAAATCTCCGCGATGATCCTGCAAAAATTGAAGACCGATGCTGAGGTCTATCTTGGCGAGCGTGTCACCCAGGCTGTTATCACGGTTCCGGCTTACTTTAATGATGCTCAGCGTCAGGCAACCCGCGACTGCGGACGAATTGCTGGTCTGGAAGTTCTGCGTATCATTAACGAGCCAACAGCCGCTTCACTGGCCTATGGTCTGGACAAGCAAAAAGACGAGCGTATCGCAGTGTATGACCTTGGTGGTGGTACCTTCGATATCTCGATCCTTGAACTGGGCGATGGTGTCTTCGAAGTAAAGAGCACCAACGGTGATACCCACCTCGGTGGTGACGACTTCGACCAGCGTGTAATCACCTGGCTGGCCGACGAGTTCCGCAAAGAGAATGGTATCGACCTGCGCCAGGATCGCATGGCCCTTCAGCGCCTGAAAGAGGCCGCTGAGAAAGCCAAGAAAGAGCTGTCCAGCTCGATGCAGACGGAAGTCAACCTGCCATTTATCACGGCCGATGCTTCTGGTCCAAAACACCTTGCAATCACACTGAGCCGCGCCAAACTGGAGCAACTGGTTGAGGATCTCGTGGAGCGTTCCCGTGGTCCCGTCATGAAGGCTCTGGGCGATGCCGGTGCCCGCCCTGGCGACGTCAACGAAGTTGTACTGGTTGGTGGACAGACCCGTATGCCAGCCGTGCAGGCAATGGTTCGCCGCATCTTCGATCGCGAGCCCAACCGTGGTGTGAACCCGGACGAGGTCGTTGCAATCGGTGCTGCCATTCAGGCCGGTGTCTTGACCGGTGATGTCAAAGACGTCCTGCTGCTCGACGTGACTCCCCTGTCCCTGGGTATTGAGACCCTCGGTGGTGTCTTCACTCGCTTGATCGAGCGCAACACCACGATCCCAACCCAGAAGAGTCAGGTCTTCTCGACAGCCAGCGACAGCCAGCCCAGCGTTGAGATTAACGTCCTTCAGGGTGAGCGTGAGTTCGCCAAGGATAACCGCTCACTTGGTAGCTTTATCCTGGATGGTATTCCACCAGCTCCACGTGGCGTTCCTCAGATCGAAGTTATCTTCGATATTGACGCCAATGGTATCGTAAACGTATCGGCAAAAGACAAGGGAACTGGTCGTGAGCAGAAAATCACGATCGTGGCCTCCAGTGGTCTGTCGAAAGATCAGATCGACAAGATGGTCAACGATGCCGCTTCCCATGCTGCCGATGACAAGCGCCGTAAAGAAGAAGTCGAGGAGCGCAACCTTGCCGATAGCGCAGCCTATCGTTCCGAGAAGAGCCTGACCGATCTTGGTGATAAGATCTCTGCCGAGCAGAAAAGCGAAGTAGAGGCCAAAATCGCCGATGTGAAGACAGCCCTCTCCACGGACGACATCGAGCGCATTAAAGCCGCTCGTGAGGCACTTGAGCAGACCTTCAACAAGGTTTCCGAGGCGATCTATCGCCAGGCCGGTGCCGGTGCTGCGGAGGCTGGTGCGGGTCCTGACTACGGTGCAGACCAGGGTGAGAGTCGTCCAAACGATGACACCATCGAAGGCGAATATAAAGAGATGTAGTTTGTGTCACGGGGTATCCAGAAAAATGGATGCCCCGTGACTTCACACCTATATCCCTTGCATATATCTGGTAAAAGGCTGTAGTATTACTGTATTACCTGTACTTTTTCTCTTTCCTATTCGGCATAAGTTTTAGCCGTTTGGGGGATTTGGTTCGCGGGATTGTGTAGAATGCTGAGATAACGTTTAAGTATTGTCAAACCGCGAAAATGAGATGTTGCTGGCTGGATGAAGATCCTCGTTTTGTAACATCGCAGCAGGGATATATGAAGCAAGATTTGTGATAACAGTAGTGAGTCCGGTAGCGCAGAATATGTCGCGCCCTGTTTCTCCATGTAAAGGACCAGTTGATGGCCGCTAATAAACGTGATTATTATGAAGTATTAGGCGTAGCACGCAGCGCGAGTGATGATGATGTCAAAAAAGCATACCGTCGCCTTGCCAAGCAATTCCATCCTGATACCAACAAAGAGCAGGGAGCGGAAGCCCGCTTTATCGAAATAAACGAAGCCTATGAAGTCCTGAGCGATTCACAAAAGCGTGCTGCCTATGATCGTTACGGTCATGCTGGTCTCGGAAGTGGGGCTGGCGCGGGTGCCGCAGGTTTTGGCGATTTCAGTAGTATCAATGATATCTTTGAGACCTTTTTTGCCGGGGCAACCAGTTCACAGCGCCGTGCAAGCGGCACACAGCGTGGGGCTGACCTTCGTTACGAACTGACGATCTCCTTTGAAGATGCCGTTTTTGGCTGTCAAAGGGAGATTGAGTTGCCACGTTGGGAGTCGTGTTCGAGCTGTCATGGGAGTGGTGCCCAGCCTGGTACGTCAACAACTCGCTGCTCATCCTGTCAGGGGACCGGAGAAATTCGTCGCGTTCAACAGTCTATTTTTGGGCAGTTTGTAAATGTGACGATGTGCGAACGCTGTCGAGGCGAGGGACGCGTGATTACGACCCCGTGTGAGAAATGTCGTGGTCAGGGTCGCGTACGCAACAATCGACGCGTCGTTGTCAATATTCCGGCCGGTGTCGATGATGGGATTAACGTCCGTGTCACCGGTGAAGGCGAAGTGAATGCACGAGGCGGCACGCCTGGCAATCTGTACGTGATCTTGACGGTCAAATCGCATCCGTTCTTCAAACGCAATGGCAACGATATCAATTATGAGCTTCCGATCAGCTTTGCCCAGGCCGCGCTTGGCGACGAGGTTGAGGTTCCCACAATTGATGGTAAAACAACGATGTTGAAAATTCCCGCTGGCACCCAGAGTGGCCGCTCTTTCCGACTGAAAGGGATGGGAGTTCCCGTTGTTCATAGCAGCGCACGAGGCGACCAACATGTGGTTGTAAAGGTGGTTACACCAACTAACCTGACCGTTGAACAGAAACGCCTGCTTGAGGAATTTGCACGCATTGAACGCGAACAGAGCGAGCAAAACGATAAGAACATCTTCCGCAACCTGTTTGAAAAGACGAAAGACGTCTTTCAATAATCCACTCACTTCGTTGACTGAAAGTGCTTGAGAAGTTAGCAGAATGCTTGCTAGATACGCTTCAGGTGGGTGGCTTTGAGTGTTACTTGCCTGGTAAGCTTTCAGTAGGCGCGAGAGCGCCGTTACGAAGTGTCTTTTCATGGCAAGCACATAGACATAAAAAGAGGGAATACCGTTGCTGGCATTCCCTCTTTTTATTTGCCCAAAACGTGAACGTTCTCAGGATCTTCAGGCGAAATCTGCCCAGATAGGGAGATGGTCGCTGGCAGTATCTGCTCTGATGCCATTTCCTTCAAGGACGATGTCGCAGTCTCGCAGGCGAGTGGCGAGTTCAGGATTGGCAAAGATATAGTCGATGCGACCCGCCGGCTGTGCGGCCGGGCAGCTAAAGCCTTTGGCCCTGGGATTGCGTGTCCGGAAACAATCCACATATCCGGCTTTCAGCAATTTACCAATATCCTGGCGGGGAGCATAAATACCTGCCACTTGATTAAAGATGGCCTGAAACAGAGGATTCTCCGGCAGAGATTGAAGTATTGGTTCAAGCATCGGTCGTAGCTGTTTGGGGACGACGTAATCCAGGTGAGGATGTCCCTCCAACATGGCTTTATTGACGACCCGTTGGGAATCAAGCTTGATGACATAACTCAGAAGATTGGTGGCCTGAAAAAGATCACCGGGAGCCATTTCGTTGAAGTCACCCATGATCAGATGGGGGGTTCCTTGCCTGGCACTCATCCGAACGAGCAACTCTTTGACTTCGCGGCCACGTAGTCCGCTGCCAGCCCACCCCTGACTGAAGGCCGCCGAGAGGTGCGTGACAAAGGCCGTTATTTGTTGGCCGTTTGCTTCTTCAAGCGTTACTTCGAGGGTGGGTTTGATCAGTTTGGCGGGATCGCTATGGGTGTGGCTCTCAATGATCGGTAAACGGGTCAGCAGGGCCACCTGCCAGTCCATGATGCTTTTGGGCGTGTTACTCATTAGATAGCGCATTTCGAGCCGCTCAGCGAGTTCCTGGACCACTCGCTCGCTATTCGCTTCTACCAGTCCCACGATATCGGGATTTCTGGAGCTAATGATCTTGGCAATCTGCTCCGCACGTGTCACACTTCCATCCCGTTTGCTATAGCCCCCCATGAGTATGTTATATGAAAGAATGCGAGTCATGCTGTTATCGTTCCTTTTATATATGTAATTGGTATCTGCATACGGCGTGAATTATCTAAGCTGAAGGCGGGATTGAGTATTCTGCTTATTGTTATATGCAGGTATGTTTCTACTTTATACTGTACACTTGTTTTATCGGCAGATAAAGATATCGATGAAATTCAACCTTATTGGTTGGCTCGTATCCCTCTTTACTATAACGTATCACGCGTAAAAAATCAGTTACTGATTGTATTTCTGAAGCAGGAACATCTTAAAAAGATGTTGCTTGTGGACACGGCAAGCGAGGAAAGAAAGTTTTGGAGATCAAATAAAAAGCCTCTCAAGAAAGAGATCAACGTATGATTTCCTTCCTGAGAGGGGATTATTGAACTAATCTACTTCCAGGTAACGCGCTCCAGCAGATAGGCCTGAAGCTCGGCGATTGGCAGGCGGATCTGAGTCATCTCGTCGCGCTCGCGAACTGTGACTGTCTGATCATCCAGGGTCTGGAAGTCGACTGTGACACAGTAGGGAGTACCGATCTCGTCCTGGCGGCGATAGCGGCGCCCAATGTTCGCCACGTCGTCGTACTGCGAGACCATCACGCGCTGCAAGCTGTGATGAATATCCTTCGCGGTTTTGGTTAGCTCTTCCTTGTTTTTCTGAAGTGGCAGAATCGCAACTTTGACCGGAGCCACGATCGGGTTCAGGCGAAGAACTGTGCGAGGCTCTTTACCGTTTGGATCGGGCTCTTCCTCGTAAGCATCCAGCAGCAGATTCAAGAAGGTACGATCAACTCCACCGGAGGTTTCGACGATCCAGGGCAGGAACTTCTCACCGGTCTGTGGATTGACATAACTCAGGTCATGGCCACTATACTGGCTGTGGCGTGAGAGATCCCAATCCTGGCGCCAGTGGATGCCTTCCCATTCCTGCCAGCCGAGGATCGTCTGATATTCAATATCAAAGGCCTGTTTGGCGTAATGGGCCAGCTCATCGGGTCCGTGGGCGCGCAGGTGCAGGCGATCTTTATGGTTGATCAGGTTGGTATACCAGTTGAAGCGGAACTCTTTCCAGAACTCGAACCACTTTTGCATCTCGTCCGGATGGACGAAGAACTGGAGATCCCACTGCTCAAACTCGCGCTGGCGGAACAGGAAGTTTCCAGGTGTGACTTCGTTGCGGAAGGCTTTACCGATCTGGCAGATACCGAAAGGAATCTGCACGCGAGAGGTCTTGACGACATTCTCAAAGTCGAGGTAGATGTTCTGACAGGCCTCACCACGCAGGTAGGTCTTCATTTTGTCGCCCTCGACAACACCGAGGTAGGTTTCCATCAACAGGTTGAAGTTGCGGGGCTCGGTCAGTTCGCCACCGCAGTTGGGGCATTTGTTGGCGCGCACATTTTCTTCGGGCAGATGGTCGATGCGATAGCGGCGTTTGCAGGTTTTGCAGTCCACCAACTGATCGACGAAGTTCTCGACGTGGCCGCTGGCCTCCCAGACGCGGGGATGGGTCAGGATTGCGCCCTCGATACCGACGACATTATCGTGGTTCTGGACCATGGACCACCACCAGTAGCGTTTAATGTTGTTGCGCATTTCGACGCCAAGGGGTCCGAAGTCGTAGACACCGGAGACACCGCCATAAATTTCGGAGTTTGGATAAACAAATCCACGTCGTTTGGCGAGTGAAACGACCTTATCGATCGGTACGAAAGGAGTGTCTTGTGAACGGATGGATTCCTCTGTTTGTGTCATAAAGAGTGCCTTTCTTGTCATAAAAAATCCCCAGGCGTTTATATCTGTTAACGCCCAGGGACGAATGACGGGTTGCGTATGCCTGGGGCACTACGACTTACAGCGCCATGCGCGGTTCCACCCTGCTTCTTTACTGCTCCGTAGGAGTGCAGCAAAGCTACTCTTTATGTGTACTGGCTCCGAAGTGCCCTTCGCCTCTCGCGGATAACCGATCTTGCACCATTTATCGGCTCGCTGCTATCGTTTGAGGCTACTCCTCTTCATCATTGCCAGCTTTTCATTTTCTAATGTTGCTAACTATAACAAATCTGTCAAGTGTGTTATGTCTGTCAGATTTGTTCAGTGGATTAATTATAGCAGGTGTCTTCAGATATGCAAGTGAGATATACCAATTTGGTGATTATTTAATGCAAGATCAGATCGCGCAGTTCCAACCAATAGGAAGCCAGCCATATCAGTCCAATTACATAGCCACCGCTCAGCCTCCAGACGATCATCTGGGGCAAATGGGTACAGTAGTATTGAATTTACTAGAATTTTTTCCGCTTCGGGATCGTACAGAGGTATTTACCTGGTAGGAGGGTAAAAATTGGGAAGAATGTTCTATTCCTGTTGCCGATTCGGCTTTTGCTTGTTCGACTATCGGCTAAATGCTACAATGGTACTATTATCAATTTGAGTAATACAAGAAACCCACTAGCGAGATATAGAAGAGATAGAAATAACGTATGGATGAATATGTAGTGGCCGAGCAAGAGGGTCTGAAGGATATTCAAGAGTTTGCCTCGCAATATTCTTTTCCTCTCGATGACTTCCAGATTGAAGCCATGATGCAACTGGCCCAGGAGCAATCCGTAATGGTAGCCGCCCCGACGGGAACTGGGAAGACGCTAGTGGCAGAATATGCGGTCTGGCGTGCGCTGAAAGCGGGGCAGCGCGTAATTTATACAACCCCTCTGAAAGCCCTTTCCAATCAGAAGTATCGCGATCTGCGTGAGTTATATGGGGTTGATGTGGTAGGTCTGGTCACGGGCGATATTGTGGAACATAGCCGGGCTTCTGTTGTTGTAATGACGACCGAAGTTTACCGGAACATGCTGCTTGAAGAAGGAAGCGACCGTTTTGTTGAAGGTGAGTCGGTTACGCTGTCAGCCCTGGCTGATGTTGGTTTTATCGTCTTTGATGAGCTGCATTATCTGAGCGATATTGGACGAGGACCGGTCTGGGAAGAAGCGATTATTTGTTCTCCCCCACATATTCAACTGGTTGGCCTTTCGGCGACGATGAGTAATGCGGAAGATATTGCGAACTGGATCAGTCGCGTGCATCGACCGATCAGTCTAGTGGTGCATGAAGAGCGGGCTGTGCCGCTGGATCACTACTATCTCCTGGATGAAAAGCTGCATCTGGTTCAGGATGCCGATGGCAAAAGAATTGAGACTTTCCCAAATGTAGGAGGGGAGGCTCGTCTGAGTCGTTATTCTTCCTATCGAGACGGCGAGGAAGATGAGGGGGATGATCGTCGTGGACGTCGAGGCCAACGTGAGGAGGATAGAGAAGGAGAGGAAACGTCTCAGGCCGCCCGTAACGGAGAAGAGCCGAAGCCAGCAAAGCCAAAACGCCGTAAGGCTCCTGAACCGGGCGAGGTTCTTTCCTCATTACAGGATGAGGATCTGCTGCCCTGTCTCTACTTCTTGCCAGGTCGAAAGGTTGTTGAAGAGGCTGCCAGCAGCGCGGCCCGCCATCTTTTTGCCTCGCCTGAAGAGCAGGAGTTGATTCGCGAAGAGGTGCGGGCCTGGTTAGAGAACCTTTCACCGGATGACCGTAAATTGCGGCAGGTAAATACAATGATAAACATGCTGCCACGTGGGATTGGTTTCCATCATGCTGGCTTGATTCCCGGTCTGAAAGTGCTTGTGGAGGCGCTGTTTGCGCGAGGTCATTTACGAGCGGTCTTCGCGACCGATACCCTGGCTCTGGGAATTAATATGCCGGCCCGTGCCGTGGTGGTTGGTAGCTTGAGCAAATTTGATGGCCAGGAGATGCGTCTCCTTACCCCGAACGAATATCGCCAGTTGACCGGACGTGCCGGACGGCGGGGATTGGATGTACATGGTGCGGCGGTCATTCCCTATTCGCCCTGGGAGCCATTTGAGAACTCATTTCAACGTATTACAGGCGAGCTGCTGCCAGTAACGAGCTCGTTTATGATTCGTTACAATTCAGTTTTGAATCTCTGGCGACCCGGCGAAGTGGACCATTTAAGGCGCATTTGCGCCTCCAGTCTGCGCGAATACCAGCGTTATCTGCTCTGGGAGATGCGTGAGCTGGCTCGTTTGGAAAAACTGGAACAGAAATATCATACCGGTAAAAAGATCAGTAAAAAGCGTACTAAATCGCGAGAAGGGGCGATGGAATCGCTGGAACGTCGCCGCAAAAAGATCGGGGACTTCCCCTTGAGCAGGGCCGGAGCCGCTGAACTGGACGGCACGATCTTTGCACTACGAGCGCTTGGATATATCGCCCAGGATGATCAACTCTCAATTAAAGGGCGTTTGTTGAAGGGCATGTTCCACCCCGCAGGCGTCATGATCGTTGAATTGATGATGCAGGGAGCGTTTGAGAGCCTGAGTCCCGGTGAATTGGCCGAAGTTATCAGTTGGTTCACATTTGATCACGATCGACGGCTCAATAATAAATTCATTCTTCCGGCGAATCTGCAAAATGTGCGGCGCGAACTGTGGCGCGTCATGCAACACGTGCATGGCATTGAAGAGCGAGCAAATATTGCCTTTTCGCCCGGGATTGTCCCTGACTTTTTTGGAGTTGCGCTCTCCTGGTCGCGGGGCATGACCTTGAGTGGCCTGTTACAGCGCATAGATCTGGCTGAAGGAGATCTACTTATGATCCTGAACCAGACCATCGACCTGATTCAACAAGTGCAATCGGCAGTCGGACAGCTTGTCGATTCCCGTGACCTGAAAGAGCAGGCTTCCCCAACCCTGACAGATGGAGTGATGGACGAACGAAACTCCGAGGCCAGCGCCCGCAATCGGCAGAACAAGCTCCAGGTACAGTATGATCGCTTGACTCGGATGCGCCCGGCCCTTGCACAGGCGGCGGGTGAATTGTTTCACGGTATCATTTCACAGACTCGTTCCGTGCCTTCGATGGTGGCTGAGGTGAAAGGAGAAGAGG
>DASSXK010000641.1:0-11100 GCA_035703945.1 Ktedonobacteraceae bacterium
AATTGAATAGCTCAATCTAATTTTGATAATTGCGTAGATATACTAACGTAGTAGCGATATTAATGAGATCGTTCTTTTATTTCTCCTGTTTTTACCGCTGCTCATGTTACGCCGGAAGGGAGGCGTATGCAAAATAAAGAATTAAAGAACAGCGATAATCAAGTTGACCCAATTATGACTTCAACGAGGGTCGTCGATGCTGAACAACCTGACAACTCGACTACGATAGACGAGGAACAGCAACCAGAAGTCGTTGACGATGAAACGACAGTCTCAGTTTCCAGTAGAAAACTGCCAGAAATAGTTGATGCTGAAAATACAGTCTCAGCTTCTCACACAGAGTTACCGGAAGAAGTAGATGATGAAAAGACGGTATCAGCTCCCCGCAGAGTTCTGCCAGAAGTAGCTACTTCAGAGGTGGTGTCTGAGGAAGCGACGATACCAACGTCAAACGGAAAGTACTCGAAAGAAGCTGCTTCAGAAGTGGCAGATCATAAAGCGACAGTAGTAGCGTCAAACGGAAAGCTCTCTGAAGTTGTAGATGATGAAACGACGGTATCGGCTTTCAGCAGGAAGTTGCCGGAAGTAGCTACCCTTGAAGCTCCCGAAGTTGTTTCTCCCATTCTTAACAATTCCAACGCAGACGAAGAGAAGGCTATTTCCATGGATTCTGAAAAGAGCACACAAGGAAAAAATGTCACGTCGTCATCGGAAAGCAAACCTGTAAAAGAGAATACCCGCTATCGGAATGCAAAGGTCGTAAGAGCCGACTCTGTGCAGGCAGAAGAAGTTCCAACAATTCCAATGGATTCCTTGTATACCCTTGATCAGTTGCAACCAGAGGTAACAGTTCGCTCCGTGGCGGCGACTCGGAACATTTCGAATCCCTCGTCACTGGTTGAATTGCCATCGGAATATCGGCGCGGCTTCGGTGAAACACTTCAAACATGGTGGCATGGAATGCGACCTGCCTATTTGACCCTTTCATTGATGCCCGCTATTCTTGGAAGCATTCTGGCCTGGACCCAAACGTTCTCGCCCACCTCTCCTTTTGGACATTTTAAAATTGTTTCTTTTATAGGAACATTGCTAGCAATTGCACTTATACAGGTCGGTGCAAATCTTATTAACGATTATTATGATTATCGTAAGGGGATTGATACTTCAAATCCTTTTGGACCTGGTGGACTTATTCAGCAAGGTCTCGCGAGCCAGACACGCATTCTTTATTCAGGTCTGGTCGCTTTAATCGTTGGTGCATTCGTTGGCTTCATTGTTGTTGCCAGCTCAGGTGTGGGTCTCCCCCTGATTTTTGGCTTGCTGGGCTTAATTTGCGCCTACTTTTATAGTGGATCGAGCCGCTCGCTTGTCTCGTTGGTACTTGGGGAACTTACAGCATTTGTCGTGTTTGGTCCCTTGATTGTGTTGGGAGCCTACCTGGTTCAGGGAGGGGCTCACATGCAGCAGGCATTCGTATACAGCTTGCCGCTTGGCCTGTTGGCGATGGCTGTTGTGCATGTGAACAATATCCGCGACGTTGAAAGCGATATCCAGGGGGAAAAGCGTACGATTGCCTCTCTGATGAGCCTACCACTCAATCGGATGTTGTACTGTGTCCTGCTGATCTGTGCCTACCTGCTGCTGATTGTGCTGGCGATTCCGTCGCATGGGCCACATCTGCTGTTAATCGCGCTCTGGACGTTGCCAACGGCCTCGCTGGCCATCAGCGGCATCTTGAGGACAGATGCACCTGCGAACTTTAATCTGGTCATGCACCAGACCTTGAGGCTACTCGGCTTCTTTGCTTTCTGGATGTCTCTGGCCCTGTTGGCGCTCGCAGTCTGGCCTCTGCTGCCTTTATACCCGAATTTCTTCCTTCACCTGTAAAATCAAGCCTGTAAGCGAGGATGCCTTTTCGCATCCTCGCTTTTTTTGCAAATTTATTTCACTTCGTTGACTGAACGCCCTCAAGAAGCCAGAACAAGCATTGCTAGAAACGATCAACGTTGAAGCTTTCCATCGCTGCTTGCTTGCTAAACGTTCAGGAGACGCGAGAGGGTCGTTGCGAAGTGCCTTGTAATCGCAAAACATATCTTCCCATTTACAAGGATGAGACACTGTGTTACACTGCGAAAAAGGTTACAGGCCATTCAATGCGGTTGTTTGACAAGGAGGGTGTCCTATGGCTGGCTGGGAAGAAGAACTGGCTGTGCTACTACGTGATCTTGGGGTAAAACCGGAAGAATCTCCCAGAACTCACCCCCAACAAACGTACAATCCTATGCGAAGTGATGTCAAGCGGCGAGAGCAGCGAGAACTCGCGGCCGATGCTTTGATCTGGGATAACATCGATAACATTTCTGATGATGCTGATCTGGATTTGGCTGATGATCTCGAGAGTATCGAAGAAGAAGAAGCCTGGTTGGCGGATCTCAGTTTGATGCGCCGCGAGGTGGAATCGATTGTTGCGCAGGTAACGCGCCTTATTCAACGAGGCGACCTCGAACCATCCCTCAAAGAAGATATTATGGTTGTTTTGCGAGCCCTGCGTCGCCGTAGTGGGGGCAATCAATCTGGTCTCTCAAATGATGAATCCTATCTAGAATTTGCCTCTGATCTGCTTCATTTCTGCCGCCTGGTTCTGCGTTTGAGCGAGACTACAATCGAAGATAATTGATGAGTTGACCTTGACATATGGCTTCTCTAACTGACATACTATAGCCTGATGAGCCGTAGTATGTTGGTGTGCTCTTGACGCCACTTTTTAATTAAAGTTACGTGAAATTACCGAAGAGCGCAGAGGGGAGCAAAGCCATATGAGTTCAAAACAAAAAGAGCTTCAAAAAGGCAAAAATAGCTGGCTCCGCGCCGGATTCATTGCGTTTACGGTGGTGGGACCTACGGTTGCCAATCTTTTATCCCGCCTTCGCGAACAGCAAGAAACTGTGACCCCGGAAGGCCAGGGCCTATCTAAGAAAATTCAATCTCTTCAAGATAACGCCGTTGAACGTCTGGATCAAATTACCCAGCTCGGCCGTCAACGCACGGTCGAACAGATCCAGAATTTGCAATCTCAGTCACTTACCTTGCAAAAACAGGTAAGCCATCTCCGCAAAACCCTTCGCCGCGAACTGAAACAACGTAACAAGCTGGCAAAAAGACTGCGTAAAGCCCGTCGCAATTGGAATAAGGAGATGCTCCAGCGTGGGGAAGATCTTCGCGAGGAGCTGTTAGATCGTGGCAGCCAGATCACTCACGATCTGACCGTACGCGGTGGAAAACTGACGCACGATTTGACTGGTCGTGGCAGCAAACTGACGCATGATTTGACCGATCGTGGTGGAAAATTGACGCAGACGTTAGCCGAGCGTAGCAGTCAGTTGACTCAGGATCTGGCCGGCCGCAGCGAACAGTTGCTTCAGCAGCGCCGCCGACCCAATCGTTTAACGACGATTGTGGGCTTTAGCCTCGGAGCGGTCGGAGCCGGTGTGGCGACATACCTCTTTATCCGACGCAGAACTACTCAGCTTCAGGCTGCGGAAATCAATCAGCAGATTGAGCTGCCTCGCACCGACCATCTCAATGGCGGTAGCTCTTCGCGTCCCGCTGGCGAGATTGTGCGTCTGGATCGCGAGACATCATCGATCGCGACCTTGCCCGCAGTTGAGGTTGAAACAACCGATCAGCAGATTCCAGACAATGCCGCTTTTGTTGGGCATGTTGAGTCCAAGCTCTACTATCCCCTTGGCGCTGAGCTGGATACTGCCGAAGTAATCTACTTTATTACCGAAGAAGAGGCAAAAGCGCTGGGCTTTACCTCAGGCGCGGACGAGTAGACTTCAAAAAGCATCCAAAGAGAAGAGATAGAAACGACCGCCCGTTGTACCTTGTGGTAATCCTGCAAGGCGCAGCGGGCGGTCGTTTTTGGCTCAGAACAGCTTAGTTTGCGAGTTCGATCAGGCAGCCTTCATCTGGTCGCAGATGGAAGCCTGCCAGCGATTCTTGTCCGTTCCGGTCGAGATGGGTGGAGATAAGAACTGTTCCGCTCTCGTTTCCTGGAATTGTGATATGTTGATCTTTCCCGGTGAAGTTGAGCGCGATAAGCAAACGCGTATTTCCGAGGGTCCGTGTAAAGGTGAAGCACGTAGAGGTTGCTTCGGGAATAGCCAGCGTGGCATACGCGCCTTGCAGGAGGGCGGGTGTGCTCTGGCGTTGTTGCAGGATTGTGCGTGTCAACGTCAGGAAGGAATCTACCTCAGGGGCCTGTTTTTCGACATTCACCTCTTGAAAATCAGGTGCCAGCGGAAGCCAGGGGGTTGTACCAGGTGTCGTGAAGCCAGCCTCCGGTTGACCATTCCACTGCATCGGCGTGCGCTCGGGATCACGTCCCAGACCCAGGCCGGGGACGCGCTTCTCCCAGGGGTCCTGGATCATCTCCAACGGAATCTCGCTATCCTTCATGCCGATCTCGTCGCCATAGTAGATTGTTGGGGTTCCGCGCAAGGTCAGCAGAAGCAGCATCGCCATGCGAGCCTGTCCCGCCCCGATCCGTGAAAGAATTCTGGCTTCATCGTGATTTCCCAACACATAATTTGGCCAGGCCCCCGGCGGCAGAATAGCTTCAAGTTCTTCAACGACCTGGCGAATCCCCTCAGCCGACCAGTGGGCAAAAAGAAAGCCGAAGTTTAAGGGCATATGCAGCTCGTCGAGTTCCGTTCCATAGTAGCTTGCCCATTGTGGCCAATCCTTGATGTGCATTTCGCCCGTCGCGACGCGTGGATGCTCCAGGCTATATCTATCAAGCAGAGTGCGCAGTTCGCGGTAGACGGTATGGACATCCTCATGTGCTTTATCGTGCATATGCAACTGTGAATCATATTCACCATACGACTTGTGCATCGTGAATTCCGACTCTGGATTGGGCGGATTATCGCGCATCGAGGGATCTTTCAGGATATTGTGCGCGGAGTCGATCCGGAAGCCATCGACGCCTCGATCCAGCCAGAAACGCAGGGTATCAAACATCGCGGCCTGAAGCTCAGGATTGCGCCAGTTGAGGTCGGGCTGTTCGGGTAAAAAGGAATGGCGGTAATATTGCTGTGTATGCTGATCGAAGGTCCAGGCTGGGCCACCAAAATTGCTGAGCCAGTTGTTGGGAGGCGTGCCATCGGGTTTGGCATCGGCCCAACAATACCAGTCGCGCTTGGAACTGTCTTTTGAGGAATGTGCTTCCTGGAACCAGGGGTGCTGATCTGAAGAATGGTTCGGAACCCAGTCAACAATCACACGCAGATTACGCTGGTGGGCCTCTTTTATGAGTTGGTCAAAGTCGGCCAGGGTGCCGAACTGTGGATCAATATCGACATAGTCGGAGACATCATATCCGAAATCGGCCATTGGCGAGGGATAGAAAGGTGAAATCCAGATCGACGTGACGCCGAGCCAGGTCAGATAGTCCAACTTCCTGGTGATTCCGATAAGATCTCCCACTCCGTCTCCGTTGCTATCGGCAAAGCTACGCGGGTAAATCTGGTAAATAACTCCATCTTGCCACCATAGTGGTTGGTCGGTATGCTGCGAAGGGGGGACCAAAACAATAACCTCCAGGTAAAAGTATGTACAGTTTGATTGATAGTATCACTGTATGATTGATAGATGTAGATAATAACATATAACCATAGAGGAGTGATACTGGCGAGCCGATCACTTCGTTGGCTGAATGCGCTCTGGAAAGGCTCTCATGTAGCTTGCTAATCAAGCATTCAGTAGGCGCGAGAGCGCCGTTGCGAAGTGTCTTGTAATAGCAAGGGGGAGAAGTCGGACAAGCTGAACTCAGGAGGACATCATGATAAAATGCAGGGGAATGTGTGTTCCCCTGCTCTTACGCTCTGTATTTTTCAATATATGTTCAGGACAAACGATACTGGTCAGGAAGCTCGTCTGGATCAAATCCCTCGTTGACAACCCCTTTTTTCACCAGATAATACAGAAATTCTAGCTGTTGTTCCTGGTCAGAAGCCTGGCGTGGCGATGGCGTGTTGTTTTGTTCTGGAGAGCGGCTCTGGTTTTCCGGAAGTGGCTCTGATGGTGTATCAACAGGAGGCCCTGGATAGTCGAAATGGTGGGTTTCAGGCACACCAGGTGGGAGGATATAGTGTTCAGCATCCCATTCTCCCGTTTTTGGCTTTACGATACTGCTGCCTTGTTGATTTGTGGTTCCCTCGATTGTCGCGTGAAAAATAGTTCCTTGTGTAGATTCACGGTAAGGAATTGCCGTTGCCTCCACGTATGTGCCCTCGTTAGATTTATTGCGAGGCCACCACGCAAACATTTTGTGAAACCAACGCTTGATCGCTTGCGTGAGCATAATCTGTTTGCCCTCGTTGACACTACTAGCCAACACGCACTCTGTAACGATGTTAGTTCTTCAAATGCCGCCCGGAACGCCGCTTGATGCGGCCAGCAATACTTCCTCAGAAAACCAGCTTCAGAGTAAGCATAGAGTGAATATTTATAGAGAATATAAAATATAGTAGCACAACCACATAAGGTCGTCAAACCATAGACTTCACGTTCAACGCGCCTGTCCGTACAGCTTATGCGATTAGTATGGCTACTGTGAGAATAATGATACTTCAAAGAAGGACAATACAAGAGGGTGTGCCAAACTTGCCAGAAGAACGCGCCCTGTCGGGTCTATAAGGCGTCAGAGCCGCTGACCAGGCCTGGAATAGAAGCTCCCAGAATAGCCTCTCGCCTCTTGCAATTTCACGTTCCGCGTGCCATAATCAACACAAGCTGGGATATACTATTACACGTATGGATAACCAGCATTCTCTGGCAAATGTCCCGTTAGAAAGTGAAAGAAGTTGGTTCTTTAACTTGTTCGTCATTACTGAAACAGAAAGGCAGGTGTCGGTTCGATCATGCAGGAAGATGTTCTTGGAACCCGACGTACCGCCGTCTCAGAAACGTATGTAAGTTGTGCAAGGTGTAATAAGGCCACTCGCTTACGGTACGCTCGTGTCATTCAGAGCGATGTGTTTTCTGATACCAATTCCGAGTATGAATACCTTTGCCCGGAATGTCAAAAAGCACTGGCAAACGGAGAGAAGGACCTTCCCATCGTGTAACTGTTATACTGTCTCCGTGAGATTAGGTGGCAAAAGGCAACAGGGTGAAAGAGCCATTCTTTACTCACCCTTGTACCTTTTGCCTTTTTTGTCTGTTGCTATGTACAGGAGTTCATTTGGGCTAATGTTTTGTAAGGTTGTGATGTAGGTCAAAGTATTGACGTACCTGATGTAACAATCAGAACATATGCGCCTTGAGACATTCTCATGAGGGAACAAACAATGCGTATGCGCTATCGATATGTTACCTATCGGTATACCGATGGGTCGCAACAGCAGTTGGAGCGTCACTACCGCCAACTTTTGCAGGATGCTTTACGCCAAAGTCAACAGATACAACATTCTGCCAACTGGAGGCCGCTCGCGGATATCCATGAGTCAGCCGAAACAGTAACGATTAAAGTTGAACTTGCCGGGATGAATGAAGAGGATATCGAAGTAACCTTGTATGAAGATGCACTGGTTATTAGTGGCGAACGACGTGATGACCATGAGCACGGAGAGCGTCTATATTATCATGAAGCGCAGATTCGCTATGGTCCTTTCCGCCTGGAAGTATATATCTCTTCACCTATTGATCGCGAGGCCGTCCTCGCCCGTTATGAGAATGGCTTTTTATGGGTAGATTTACCGAAACTCCCCGAAAAAGCAACAGAACAGATCAAGATTCAACAACGGAGCGTCTTGAAAGAATAACGATCAACGATCTATTGAGAAGGTTTTATGGAGAAAAAACATCCAAAATTACCACCAGATAATCAGGAGAAGGTGGAAAAAACAGAGGAAGAGCCCGCGCGCGTAAGCCGCCCCAAAAGGACAACTCGTAAAAAGCGACCTGCGTCGGAAGAGCTTGAACTCCCTGAAAATCAGGGCACTCCTGTTGAGACTCCCAATAATGAGATGACGGCACCTGAGTCCTCTAATCAGTCGCTCACCGTGGAGAACGCCGCCACACCCGAGGAACAGCCCAAAAACGAGGAACAGCCTAAAAACGAGGATAACAAAACGCAAGCTGCTTCCGACGCTGACAAGGCGAAACTTGGGAAGGCGCTTCATGTATCAAGCTCTTTTGAAGAGCTGGGTGATGAGGCCACTATCGCTGAGTCGCTTGAAGAGACCATTCAGGTTGCGCAAGACGGCAAGCAGGATGATGAGGATCTCTCGATCCCTGAAACCCTGCCCGTCTTGCCCCTGAAGGATACGGTGATCTACCCCTTCGCCGTTCAGCCTCTGGGCGTGGGTCAGGAGCGCTCGATCCGCCTGATTGATGATGTGATGCGTGGCAATCGTCTTGTTGTGCTTGTCGCTCAGAAGTCAGCCGATATCGAGCAGGCCGGTCCAAAAGACATCTTTAAAATTGGGACCGTTTCTCGGGTCGCTCGCATGATTCGGATGCCTGATGGCACAATTCAGATCATTGTCCAGGGCCTTGAGCGCGTTGAGATTGGCGAGTTCATTCAGGACAAGCCCTATCTTGTCGCGAAGATCACTACCAGGCCTGACATTCAGGAAGTCGATAATGAGACCGAAGCTATCAAACGCAACGTGATCTCTTATTTTCAGCGACTGGTTGCTCTGGTGCAGAATGTTCCTGAAGGTGTCGCCGCTGCAACCCTCAATCTCGAAGAGCCCCGTCAGGTTGTCTATGTGATTGCGACCTTCCTGCAAATGGAACTGGAGCTGCGCCAGCGACTGCTGGAGCTCAATTCGGTTCATGAGAAGCTGGAAGATCTCAGCACTTACCTGACCCACGAACTTGAGATTCTGGAACTGGGCAAGAAGATTCAGACCAGCGCCCAGGAAGAGATGAGCAAAGTTCAGCGCGAATACCTGCTGCGCGAGCAGTTAAAGGCCATTCAACGCGAACTTGGCGAAGAGAGCGAAGAGCAGGCAACCGTTAATGAACTGCGTCGCAAGATCGACGAGTCCAGATTGCCCGAGGAGGCTCTAAAAGAAGCCAATCGTGAGCTCGCTCGCCTGGAGAAGCTTCCGACCGTCTCGCCTGAGTATAGCATTATTCGGACCTACATCGAGCTGCTGGCAAGCCTGCCCTGGAGCAAGAGTACCGGCGAGCGCATCGATGTGCCGCGAGCGCGTCAGGTGCTCGACCAGGATCACTATGATCTGGAGAAGATCAAGGACCGCATCCTCGAATACCTGGCTGTCCGCCGTCTGAAAGAAGACCGCCTGGCTGCTGAAGAGGCCCGTGCCAAAGAGGAAGTCACGCACGAGGATGGAGTCGAGGTTGATAGCATCAAGCCTGATGAGAAGCTACACTCTCAGGAGGCCAGTCGCCAGATCAATCGCGAGCCGATTTTGTGTTTCGTGGGTCCTCCGGGCGTTGGTAAGACCTCACTCGGCCAGTCGATTGCTCGTGCGCTGGGACGTAAGTTTGCCCGTATGTCGCTGGGTGGTATCCGGGATGAGGCTGAGATTCGCGGACATCGCCGTACCTATATCGGGGCGATGCCGGGCCGAATTATCCAGACCCTGCGCCGGGTTGAAGCCAACGATCCTGTGATCATGCTGGATGAGGTCGATAAGGTCGGGGCCGACTGGCGTGGCGACCCTTCCTCCGCTTTGCTGGAGGTTTTGGACCCAGAGCAGAACTACAATTTCCGCGATAACTACCTGGACCTGCCCTTTGATCTTTCAAAGGTCATGTTCATTGCCACGGCGAACTCGCTGGAGACCATTCCTGCTCCCCTGCGCGACCGCATGGAGATCCTGGAACTTTCTGGTTATACCGAAGAGCAGAAGATGCACATTGCGCGCAACTACCTGCTCAACAAACAGCTTGAATCCAACGGCCTGAAGAAGGACGAGCTGACCGTCGATGACGATGCGTTGCGACGGGTTGCACGCGATTACACGCGGGAGGCCGGTGTGCGTAACCTCGAACGCGAGATCGGTTCTCTCTGCCGCAAGGTTGCCAAACAGGTTGCCGAGGGACGTGAGACACCCATTCACGTGACCGCTGCCCAGGTACCCGATTACCTCGGTCGCCAGCGCTTCTTTGAAGAGGCTGCCGAGCGGATCGATCGTCCCGGTATTGCAACCGGCCTGGTCTGGACGCCTGTTGGCGGTGAGATCATCTTTATCGAAGCGGCCCTGATGCCCAGTAAGGAAAATCGCCTGATCCTGACTGGCCAGCTAGGAGACGTCATGAAGGAGTCCGCGATGGCGGCGCTCAGTTATGTTCGCTCTAACGCTCCCGCCCTGGGACTTGGCGATAAGGTCTTTGAGGATCAAAACGTCCATATCCATGTACCTGCGGGCGCGATTCCAAAGGATGGCCCTTCGGCAGGTGTCACAATGGCCACGGTTCTGGTCTCGCTGGCAAGTGGTCGCAAGGTCCGTTCGGATCTGGCGATGACGGGTGAAATCACGCTGCGTGGTCGTGTCATGCCGATTGGGGGCGTCAAGGAAAAGGTGCTGGCGGCGTATCGTTCTGGTATTCGCACCGTCATCTTGCCGAAACGCAATGAGCTTGACCTCGTGGAAGATCTGCCGAAAGAGTTGCGCGATCAGGTCCACTTTGTTTTCGCCAATGAAATCAAAGACGTCCTGAAAGCCGCTCTGGAAGATGCTTCGGACGGCGATAAAAAGTCGAATTCGAATCACGACCACGAGAATCACCATCATAACGCCAAAAAGAAGAAGTCCGACAAAGTCGAGAAGAACGAGAAGCTTGAGAAGTCCGATAAATCCGAGAAGTCTGAGAAAGCCTATAAAGCTTCCTCGAAGGCCTATAAAGCTTCTTCCAAATCATCGAAGGCTTATAAAGTCTCTTCCAAATCTCGTTCCTGAGTTGAGAACAGCAAGCGAGCTGAAAATTATTATTAGCTCCGGCTCGCTTTGGGAATAAACATAAACGATCTCGTCGCTTTCCAGGCTGGTAGTTACTGCTTGGAAGGGGACGAGATCGTTGCTTATAGTCACGATTATCCCTCTAGAAAATTCGTAT
>DASSXK010000725.1:0-2032 GCA_035703945.1 Ktedonobacteraceae bacterium
CGTCCACTGATCCTGGCTGGACACCTCTCTTTCTTACCGCTGGAGGTCTGGTTATGGAAATGGGCGGCGCAATGTCTCATGGGGCCGTCGTTGCTCGCGAATATGGTATTCCGGCAGTGGTAGGTGTGCCCGGTGCTATTGAAAGGATTCGCACTGGTCAGATGATTCGTATCGATGGTTCTCAAGGAACTGTGTCGATTGTTCATCCAGCTTAAATAATCCTGTTTAGTAGGCTCGAATCAATTTGGGCCATAACAAAGGGCGGCATATGGAAAGTGTGCCGCCCTTTGTTATATGAAGATTATAGTTATGAGCGATGAAAGTACAAGTATTGCTGGCAATTAAGATGGTTGGATAAGCCCGATGCTGTTGCCGTCGGGATCTTTTACGATGGCAACCAGTTTGCCACCGCCGACATCCTGAACATCTTGCTGCACCTGCGAGCCAGCATCCAGGAGTTGTTGCATGCTTTGCTTGAGGTCGGTAACGTGCCAGTAGCTGACGGGACCGGTCAAGCCTTTTTTGTGGCCGTTGGGGTCCAGAGCTATGTCTTGACCTGCAAGGGAATAGCCAACGTAATACGGTTGGTCAATTGTTGGTTCTACACCCAGAAGTTTGGTGTAAAGGGCCTTCGCTTGAGCGATGTCTTTGACGGGGTAGATGATCGTTTTGAGACCTTGATTCATTGTATACTCCTTTTACTTGCTCGTGATCATTATTTAGCCTGGCGGATTTTCACGCTTCATCAAAAGAAGGCTGGATGCAGCCTTTGGAAACTGAGTTTGCTGTCACAGTGGCTCAGTTTCGTCCGTCACTTCTATGACGGAGCAAAACAAAGAAATGTGACCAGTGGTGACATAAGAAAAGGGAGTGTGACCGATGGAGAAGCATGAATGGTTGGTGGAACAATTTGAGGCTCATCGTATCCATCTGCGGGCGGTGGCATATCGGATGCTTGGTTCGCAGAGTGAGGCCGACGACGCGGTTCAGGAGTCCTGGTTTCGGCTCAACCGTTCCGATACAAGCGACGTTGAGAATTTGGGGGGATGGCTGACAACGGTTGTTTCAAGGGTCTGCCTGGATATGCTACGCTCGCGCGAGTCGCGGCGTGAGGAGTCCCTGGATGTGTGGGAGATTGATCCGATGGAGAGTAGTGAGGAATGGATTGATCCCGAACACGAAGTGCTTCAGGCCGACTCGGTTGGGATGGCGCTGCTCGTGGTACTTGATACGTTGAATCCGGCCGAGCGCCTGGCGTTTGTGCTGCATGATGTATTTGGCGTACCCTTCGATGAGATTGGCCCGATTGTGGGACGTTCTCCAACCGCCGCTCGACAGCTTGCAAGCCGAGCACGCCGCCGTGTGCAGGGGGCCAATCGGGCGCTTGATGCTGATAATACCCGCAAGCAAGAAATTGTCTCGGCCTTCCTGGCGGCCTCACGTGGTGGTGACTTTCAGGCGCTTCTGACATTACTTGATCCAGAGGTTGTGTTGCATGCAGATTCGGCGGCAGTGCTTGTGGGTGCCTCGGAGGAGGTTCGCGGCGCGGAGGATGTCGCCCGACAGTTCTCGGGACGTGCCAAATTCGCACAACTGGCGCTTTTGGATGGATCGGTGGGGGCTATCTGGGTTCTCGGTGGACAGACGCGTGTGGCGTTTAGCTTTACAATTAAGGACGGGAAGATTGTCGAAATCAATCTGTTTGCTGATTCCGAGAAACTTCGCCAGCTTGATCCGCAGGTTTTGGATGACTGACACTTCGGCCTGTCTGGAAGGAGCCTGACCGTTGTTGACGGTATGGACGGGCATAATTACAGGTTGATATAAACCGATAAAATGCCTGGCGAAACAAAACGGGTGATAAATCATAAGAATGGATGGTATACTTGGAACGTTGATGAAAAAAATGAAGCTATCAAGCTTCACTTTTTTTACACGCCTATCTCGCTATCATGGAGCCTGGAGCTGCTGAAGGCCCCAGGTTAGCCATGATATTTTCTACCGATCGGTGATCTGGAGAACGCTTTTCTTG
>DASSXK010000101.1:0-2335 GCA_035703945.1 Ktedonobacteraceae bacterium
AGAGCCGCGATACGCCCCATATGTTCACGTAGAAAATAAGGCAGGCCAACGATCAAGGACCCCAGCGTCGCAGCCAGAATTCTGACTGTCGTCGTATTCACCCCGTTATCCGCCGCCCCCAGCCATTGGCTTAACTGGTACACCAGCGCGATAAAATGAAACTGAAATGGGCCATGCAATAGTGGGTCATACTTATAACATTGGATGACTCCCTGCTGGCACTGGCTCCACATATGTAAGTTCTGTAGCAATTGAAGTGAATAGTAGGCATGCAAGCTTTCATCATGGTGCAGCGGCTTGTCGCCAAGTCCCCAAAAGCGCAAAACAGCCCCCAGCAGAAATACCGCCAGAAAAGGCACCCAGAGTAACAACTGATCGCGAGTTGGGGGCTTGAATCCGCTTTTATGAACAGATGATCTGTCTTCGACCTCAGAAGGTGAAGCCGCGACGGAGGATAGCTGAGAAGGATCTTCTACCTCTTCGGCAGCGGGCGTAGCATCATCACTGGCAGGCAACTCTGCCTCCAATGAGGACTCTTGCTCATAGCTCTTCAATGCGAACTCCTCTTTGTGAATATTTTGACGAGCCATTCGATTTGCTGACTGAGTGTGCTTGAGAAGGCAACAGTACTCTTGCCAGCACCACTCCATCTGGGGAGCGTTGATAACTGCCTGCCTGGCAAGCATTCAGTAGACGCGAGAGCGCCGTTGCGAATTATCTTCTAATCGCCAGTCAGGCGTTAATTTCAGCATACGCACTATTACTTCACAAGTCAATAGTTCAGACAAAAAAAACTGAGGTAGATATATTTCCACCTCAGTTCTGATCAATGTTGATTGCGACTAGGGGCTTACGCCCAGGCCCTTGCGAATAAATAAGCCCATCTCATAGGCTCCATCGGTTCCCCCGATTGCACGGCGTTCCCACCACCAGTTCCAAACATTTTGAGCCGCCAGGACTGGATTAAAGCTGGCTCCTTTAGGTGGGTTATCTCCATAACTCAACCAGAGCCAGGGACCAACCGATCCAGCAACCGCATTGCCATTGCCAGTTTTGTAGCCTTCATCCCACCAGCTACGCAACTTGTAGGTATGGAAGCTATAAGGCACGACCCCATTCACACTTGTCGTGTACGTCAATTCTGACTGTGGCAGGCTATCCCCGCCAGTGATAATGACCTGAACATCCTTTGCCATCGCAGGACATCCTTCAGGAAACTTAAAGCAGGTATTTGGGTAGTCGCGCAGGTACCAGGCAAAGGGCCAGGTCGCATCATCTGTCAGGCCGATCTTCAACTGATGTGTTCCGCCAACCAGCTTCTGGTCGAGCAGATCAACCTTGCCCATCACGGTATTCACATCGGTCGTGGTCTGCACATAGACCATCATTTCATGCGGCCCATCCGCCGCATGCACATAGCTCACCTCGTACATATTGTGCACCGTCGGCAACAACAGCAGTACGGCCACGACCACTCCAAACACTGCCGCTCCAGTTCGCACACGCTCGCGTGATGACCAGCGAGGCTGCACGCCTGTGGCTTCTCCCTCGGTCGCTGGAGCAGAACGAGAGCGATCTCGCAGATCCAGGATCAAAGCCCAGGTCCGTTTCAGCAAAGGAGATAATATGACGGCAGCCAGCAACAACAACGGCAGCATGATGTGGATCATCAACCAGGGCATCTTCTCCGCCGCCCAGGAATAGATAAACAGATTACCAAGCGCCCAGTAGGATAGGAACAACCGGAAGCGCGTCGGTCGGAACAGTGAATAGACGATTCCTGCCAGGCCGAAGACCAACCCGACCTGCTCGTACAAAGGAATCAACAGGAGATAGTAATACCAGGGCTGGCCGCCTCGCGCCACCTGTTGCTGCTGCAACCAGTAGTAGAGTCCCTGCCAGATACCGTCCGCAATCCCAGCCGGGGCGTTTGTAAAGACCACCGTGAACAGGACCAGGAAGACCGTGCAACCCGCAAAGGCCGCGAAAAACCAGTACATCCAGGGCGTTGTCAGCAAGCTAAATAAAAGGTGCTGCCGCTCAGGGTCAATACGGGCAAGAAATCCACGTGGCTCGTCATCAATCAGCGTTTTCCGTCGCATTTCCAGGACCAGCAAGACAAGCACACCTGCTCCTATCACAAAGAGCAGAATTGGCAGTACGTTGAGCGTATCGGCCTTTAAATTCGCCACGAAAGCGTCGCTGGCTTTTGTATGAGTGGTGATATAGATGGAGAGATTTTTCATCACCTTGAGCAATACAAGTCCCAGGATACCTGCTACACAGGCATAGATCACCAGTGCCAGGGGAGCCGCTGTTTCTGGCAGGAAGCGAG
>DASSXK010000238.1:0-2290 GCA_035703945.1 Ktedonobacteraceae bacterium
GCTAATCGATTCAAAGATACCTTCCAGCTCGTTCGCCCGCTCAGTAGCCTGCTGCTCCGCCAGTCTGCGTTCGGTGATATCCAGGTCAACACCAATCATACGGATAGGGCGATCCTTGTCATCATAAAGAACGGTCCCGCGGGTTATCACCCAGCAAATACTTCCATCGAGGCGGCACATACGAAATTCTGCCTGATATTCAGTGTGTTGCTCCAGGGCTTGTTGCACAAGCAGTTGAACGCGGGGAAGGTCATCAGGAAAGATCAGGGCCTCAAAGGCTGCAAAAGTGCCTCCAAAGGTTCCGGATTTTAGTCCAAGCAATGCTTCCATAGACTCAGACCAGTGGAGTTTTCCCGTGCTGATATCCCAGTCCCAGGTCCCCATCCTGGCGGCAGAGAAAGCCAGCCGCAGTCGCTCTTCGCTTTCACGCAGGGCATCCTCGACCCGCTTGCGTTCATCCATATCCAGGTGGACACCGACCCACCGTTTCCGCACCCCCTGTTGATCGTGGATCGGCAGTCCTCGGGAAAGGATGCTATGGAGTTGTCCATCGGCCCCACGCACCTGATACTGCTGCTCCCACATCTGACCTGTTTTTTGAGAATGTAGCCATGTCATCCTGACGGCCTCTACCTCATCAGGGGGTACAAGATGAAACCAACCACGCTCCTTACACTCCTCTAGCGTCATGCCTATCAGTGTCAGGAAGGACCGCGAAATATACTGCAACCCATTCTCACTATCATGCATCCATACGCCGTAGGGAACCGTTTCTCCCATCACACGATAGCGCTGCTCACGCTCTCGCAAGTCAATTTCCGTTTGCTTGACTTCGGTAATATCTCGACTGACACCCAGCACTGATATCACCTCTCCATCAGGCCCAAACTCAGGAGCAAGGCGAGTCTGGAAGTAGCGGTATGTACCAGTAGGTGAAGGAAGTTCATATTCGATTTGCCCTGCTTTGCCCGTTGCAAACACTGAAGCCAGACCTTCATCGACGAGGGCTGTGAGTTCCTCAGGCATTCCTGCTTCTTGATTCGTTTTCCCCAGGAAGTTCTCTACCGGCAAACCTGTTGCACGAGTCAAGGCCGGGTTAATATACTGATATCGAAACGCCGCGTCGAAGCGTGCGATAATATCCGGAGCGTTTTCCACCAGCATAGAAAAGGCATGCCGCTGCTGCTCTAGCTCCAGGCGTTGCGCTGCTAGCTGCCGCTGCATGGCCATCTTTTCTATGGCATAAGTGATCGTATGATAGAGGAGCTCTGGAGTGCATTGGTCTTTACGGAGATAATCTTGTGCCCCACCTTTCATGGTCTGGACAGCGATCCGCTCGCTGCCGCTTCCCGTCAAAATAATCACAGGTACAAAAGGCTGTTTGAGCTGGGTGCGCAAATGCTCAAGAAAGACAATGCCAAACATATCTGGTAAATTATAGTCAAGCAAGACACAATCCAACTGAAGGATCTCGCAGCGGGCCAGCCCTTCCTGCCCGCTGTTTGCTTCATGGAGAATAAACCGGCTACTCTGTTCCTTCAGGAGATAACGGCGGATCGTAGTCCGATCTTCCGGACTGTCTTCAACAATTAAGAGGTTCATGAGCCGTTGTTGTTCTTGCATCGGCATTGCTCCACATTATGGGGTAGGATAAAATCGATCCGATCTGAGACCAGTTGTCCTTATGACATGTTCTCGCATTGACAACCTTATCGCCTGAGTATACCCATTGCAGAGAGTAAAAACAAGACACCAACAAAGGAGCATAAAAAATCTTCCTGCTCATGACTTTTTTAAAGCCATACAGGAAGAACATAAGGAAGCAGTCAGAAAGTTTAAGGGGCTAGCTGACCTTTGCGAAAATTGATACGATCTTTGATAGACCCAGGAACAGAGTCTGAAAGCTCTCCTCTTTCTCACATCCCCTGCTCCTGTATCCAACACTATATGAAGAAATTAACACATCTAAGGCGTAATTGCAATGGCTCGCACAGGAGAGCCAGATCCATTGACAATTTTCAGGGGTGTGACGATCACAATCGCCCCGGTTGTAGGTAGCTCAGCCAGGTTTATCAGGCTGGTCAAACCAAATTTGCCCGCCCCATGCATAAAGGTGTGGCTTGGGAATGGTGGATCGAAGCCCCCTGCCAGTCCAGCATCGGTACCAACGGTCTCAACGCCCACGCCGAGAATATCTCGCTCGCCGGCCAAAAATTTGGAGCAGGATGGATGGAAGCCGGGCGAATGTGACGAGCCGTCCGCGTGCTGACCCAGAAATTCGTCGCGCCCG
>DASSXK010000348.1:0-2209 GCA_035703945.1 Ktedonobacteraceae bacterium
CCAACTCCCCATCTCCCCCGCCGCAGGCGGGAAGAAAAAAGTGAACTTTTTTGCTTTTTCTTAAAATTACCCTTGCGACACGCTGGTCTATGATGTATGATATAGCAGGTTCGCAGTCTGGACACGAGATTGCTAAAAGCAAGGAAAATTGCATTAATTGACCTTGTGATAAGAAAAAAGAACAAATCTTTGGAGGATTGGTTGTATGTCAACCGTAAGCGTTAAGCTTCGACCACTTGGTGATCGAGTCGTAATTAAGCCTCTTTCCCGTGAAACCGTGACGAAAAGCGGTATTATGCTCCCGGATACTGCGAAGGAGAAGCCCCAGGAAGGTGAAATCCTGGCCGTCGGACCCGGCAAGGTATTTGATAACGGCAAACGCGGGGTTCTTGAGGTTAGCGTGGGGCAGAAAGTGCTATTCGCCAAGTATGCGGGTACCGAATTCAAATACGAAGGTGAAGAGTATTTGATCCTGCGCGAAAGCGATATTGTGGGTATTGTGGAATAGTTTGAGTTGGTTGCTTATGCGTTCAGTAGTTAGTACTGAGCGAGGCACAGCTTAAAATATAGACATACATGTAGGAGTAGATTTCGTGGCTAAGCGACTACAATTTGAGACAGAAGCACGCATGTCACTTAAAAGAGGCATGGATGTGTTGGCAGATGCGGTAAAGGTTACACTTGGACCCAAGGGCCGCAACGTGGTTTTGGATAAAAAATTTGGCTCGCCGACGATCACCAACGATGGTGTGACCATCGCCCGTGACATCGACCTGCCCGATCCTTTTGAAAACATGGGGGCTCAGCTTCTGAAAGAAGTTGCGACCCAGACTAATGACGTTGCCGGCGATGGCACCACCACCGCGACCGTTCTGGCACAGGCAATCATCACTGAGGGCCTGAAGAACCTGGCGGCCGGCGCGAATCCAATGATCCTGCGCAAGGGTCTGGAGACCGGCGTCGAGGCTGTGATTACCGAGATCAAGTCGATGAGCAGACCAGTTGAGACTCGCGAGCAGATCGCTCAGGTTGCGGCTATTTCTGCTGCCGACTCCGAGATCGGTCAGTTGATTGCTGAAGTCATGGAGCGCGTCGGTAAAGATGGCGTTATCACAGTTGAAGAGGGCCGTGGTCTGGCAACTGAAGAAGAGTATACCGAGGGTATGCAGTTTGACCGTGGTTTCCTCTCCGTTTATATGGCGACCAACGCGGATCACACCGAGACCGTTCTGAGCGATCCTTACATTCTGATCACCGACAAGAAGATCAGCGCGATTGCAGACATCCTGCCTTTGCTGGAGCGCATCCTGCAAACCGGCCACAAGGATATCATGATCATTGCTGAGGATGTCGATGGCGAAGCCCTGGCGACCCTCGTTGTCAACAAGGTTCGTGGTGCATTCAACATTCTGGCTGTCAAGGCTCCTGGCTTTGGCGATCGCCGCGATGCCATGCTCGAAGATATTGCCGTTCTGACCGGTGGTCGCGTTATCACCGAGAAGGCTGGCTTGAGCCTTGAGAATGTCACGCTGGAAGACCTCGGCCGTGCTCGCACTGTCACCGCCAACAAAGATAACACAACAATCGTTGATGGCGCTGGCGAAGGCTCAGGCATTCAGGACCGCGTCCGCCAGATTCGTGCTCAGATCAACGATACGACCAGCGACTATGACCGCGAGAAACTGCAAGAGCGCCTGGCAAAACTGGCTGGTGGCGTTGCTGTAATCAAGGTCGGGGCCGCAACTGAAGTAGAGTTGAAAGAGAAGAAGCATCGCGTTGAGGATGCGCTTTCCGCAACCCGCGCTGCTATCGAAGAGGGCATCGTCCCTGGCGGTGGCGCAGCCTTGATCGCTGCAATCTCCGCTCTGGATAGCGTTCATGTGAACGCAGGCGATGAGACTACAGGTGTGAACATCCTGCGCCGCGCCCTCGAAGAGCCTCTGCGCCAGATTGCTTTCAACGCCGGTGGCGATGGAGCAGTGGTTGTGAATGCAGTTCGTGATCTGGAGCGTGGTCATGGCTTCGATGCGCTCACGGGCAAATACGTTGACATGTACCAGGCTGGTATCATCGACCCTGTGAAGGTGACTCGCTCTGCCTTGCAGAACGCAGCCAGCGTCGCGGGTATGTTCCTTTCGACCGATGCTCTGATCACCGATTCCCCAGACGAGCAGGATGCTGGCGCTGGTGCCGCTGCTGGTATGGGTGG
>DASSXK010000525.1:0-2664 GCA_035703945.1 Ktedonobacteraceae bacterium
TTCTGGGTGTTTCTGTGCTCTGTGTTTGCGAGAATGTTGCCGAGGTACCAACAACCAGTGAAACATTGATAGATCTGGAGATGAAAACTCCTCCGGAAGAACTGGCAACAGTTCAGACGGATTTGCCACAGGCATCGATTCGCACCCTTCAACCAGACCCACCTCCGGTCACGAGCTGCGACCAGCTCGATGTCGCACCGCTTGAGGCGCTGCAATACCTTGCCCAGCGTATGCAACCGCTATGGGTAGCCAGCACAAAACGCCTTGAAATTCGCGTCCAGGCAGATCTACGCAGGCTTTTTGAGCCGCCACTTGATCTCTACACATATGACCCTCCAGCCCGCTGGAGCGATCCATTCTTTCGTATGCATGTAGCACATAAGGGTGAAATGCCCAATATGCGCATCCCGATTGGACTGAAAATTGCTGACGAAGTTCAATATCTTGATTTTCTCAAGGATGGTCCACATGGGCTGATGATCGGCCAGACAGGCTCGGGGAAAAGCGAACTTTTGCAGACAGTGATAACCTCGCTGGCGGTGGCCTATCTTCCCACCGAGGTCAATTTTCTGCTTATCGACTATAAAGCCGGGCTGGCACTTGAGCCGTTTCGTCGGCTTCCTCACACCGTTGGTTTTCTGTCAAATGTTTCATCTCCAGCCCTGATCCAGCGTTTTATTACAATGTTGAAGGCTGAGGCCACGCGGCGTGAAATGGAGATGAAAAAAGGCGTGCGACTTCCCCGCCTGATTATCATCATTGACGAATTCGCCGAGATGGCAAAGCGGACCGAGGCTGTACTGGACGAGCTCTTCACGATTACACGTGTAGGGCGTGAAATCGGTATGCATCTTTTGCTGGCGGCGCAACGTCCAGAAGGCATCATTGCGACGAAGGTACGCGATTATGTCCAATACCGTCTCTGCCTGCGGTGCGCTTCTCCAGAGGATAGCCGCGAGGTGTTGCGTCGTCCCGATGCCGCAAATCTACCTGCCAGTATTCCTGGGCGCGGCTACCTGCTGCATGGCGATAACCAGCTTGATCTCTTTCAGGCCGCTCGTGTAGCACTGACGATTACGCTGAATCAGACGGTGAAAATTCGGCAACCTTCTCTCTCACTGCTGCCCTCTATAAATGAGACAACAACAACGACAAGCCTGGCAGAAGCACTGATAGAGGAGATTCATAGCTCATTCTCACGTGAAGAGGCCCAAAAAGCCGGAATCATCTACTGGCCCGATCCACTGCCCACCCCCATAACGCATCAAGCTCCGGACCCATTAACACTCTTTAAGGAGAACGTTGATAGTTTCGCTGGTCGAAACTCAGCGAGTGGGATTTCTGGAGAACAGGCTCAGAACCGGGTTGCAGTCGTACCAACAACGCTCAGTAATATGCTCTCAATTCCAAAAGGCAATAACACAAAGCCATCAATGCAGATCCCTCTGGGCCTGATTGATAAGCCAGAAGTGCAGAAGCGTGAGACATTCCTCGTCGATCTCCACGGCTCCTCCGGTGCTTTGACTGGTGGGCCGCTGCTGATCGCAGGCGCACAACATAGTGGAAAGGCAACCGCGCTGGAGACACTCTTATTCTGGCTGCTCGTTCGTTATTCTGCTCAACAACTGAATTGTGCCATTATTGATCCTGTGCAGGAATTTGATTATTTCCAGGATATGCCACAAATGAAGGCGAGCGATGATGGTAGTTTATGGACAGATGGAAGCACAGATGAGGATCTCAAGAAGTTTGTTGAAGGCATCATGGAAATAATTGACACGCGGAAAAGTGATTTTCCCAATCAGCGCTGGGATAGCAATACGCTTGCTCAACTCTGGGCGCTGGGAATTGAGGTACCGCAACTCCTGGTTGTGATTCACCACTATCACAGCTTTGCGGATCGTATAAATGCAATGGCTACCCTGAAAAAGCTCTCCCTGGCAGCGATGGAGGCCCGCAATATGGGAGTTTACCTGGTAGTAACAACAGCCGAAGTGGGTGGACGTTATATTCCAGCCGATCTGCTTAGCAAGTTCGCGACAAAAGTTGGATTGTTCCTGAACGAGCAACAACGCTTTGACTTATTTGGACGTCCTCCACTGGTACCAGATCTGATTCCAGGACGCGGGCTTGCGCAAACGCCTGACAGGAGTATTCATCAGGTCCAGTTTGCTCTCCCGGTGGCAGGAGAGACAGAGAGTGAGAGGCGAGAGATGCTGAAGCAAGTACTGAACTGGTTGCAAAGTCAATAGAAAAAGTGGAGAGAAGGGTCTTTCCTTATTAATCAAAGTGGTAGTAGGAAATGCTCGCCAGTGCTTTAAGCACTCCCGCAAGATCCTTCTCACGGGCTTCATGCAAAGTATGATTCAGGATATGATAAAGGATATCGGCCTCGGCAATAACTTTCTCAAGCTGATTAAGCCAGGCATCGAATTGATGATCGAATTTCTTAATGCCGGGAGCAGTACCACTAATAGCAGCATCGTACAGGTGCTGCATTTTTTTAATATTGTGTTGCTCATGAGCTAGGGCATCCCTGATCACCTTTAATCGTTTTACAGCATTCTCTAGCTCATGAGTATTGACAGAGACTTTAGCTTTGTGATGACGTAACATGTTTCTGCCTCGCTTTCCTCTTCCTCCCTCATTTATTCTCAAGTTTAT
>DASSXK010000672.1:0-5523 GCA_035703945.1 Ktedonobacteraceae bacterium
AGCGTGCGATAAAGTACAGCATAGCCAATGCTGTTACCTTGTACCAATCAATACCACGATCTCTTCGTACAATTTCTCGACGTTTTTCAAGGAAGCCATCAGTTCACCGTTGGTCGTGCCCGTCATTCCAAGAATGGCATAACTTCTTTCGATAAAATTCTCTGGCTTCAGACGAAAGGCATCTATCTCTTCCGCGACCCTTTTCTCACTTAGATACCAGGTTTCGTTTAACGCATACAGCACCAGGATCAGACAATGCACAATTCTTGTCAGGCAGCCAGTTACACGGTAAACCTCGCCACGCTCGGCTGATTTATAGGTATTCATGAAGGTGAATTTGGCACTCCCTATAAATCTCTCGATGATCGCCTGCTTGAGCTTTGGAGAATAGATCGAAACCTTTGCTTTCAGGGGATCAAGGATAAAGCCAGGATCGTAAAGAGGCCGGCAGATGACCGTCTCAGTGCAATACATGAAGTTGTGAAAACCGTATGCTGGCTGCTGCCAGAAATCTGAGTGGATAATGCCACGATTGCAGTCATCCAGGGTAGACGATACAAAATCGATGTTTCGGTAGAGAAAATCTACACGCTGCCCCTGGATCGTCAACCAGGCCCCACCGTTAACCCATGGTCCCCACCCTCCCAGCTCAGTCACGACCGGGGCTGGTTTATCATTCAGGCTATTGGCAATGGAGCGAATATGGGCAGTATCCAGCGGCTCCTTCTCATAGTAGTAGAGACCGATATCCAGATCAGAATCGGGTTGATGAGTTCCGCTTGCGTAGGACCCACCTAGCACAATCGCATTCAAACCTCGCACCGGTTGAAGCTGCTCTATGACTTTTTGCAGTAGATAAGCATTTTGCATTACAGGTATCTAATCCTTTAGTTATTCGGAAAAGCGTTAGAGTCTCCATCAAAGACAGGTCAGGCCGTCATGTTCTCTAACATACAATAGCAACTGGAAAGCATTCACAAGCAGGCCTGCATGTGATACAAACCTTTACCTCAATACGCCACCTGCACCAGCGTCGGCGGATAGCTTCGCCTGACAAGGGTGCCACGTCCCCTGGGAAGCGCGTCGGTAATACTTTGCTTGTGTAGAACCATCCGACCCTCGGTCGGATCTCCACGCATCAACAGACCAGGACCCTCCATGTTTTTCAGGCCACGGAAGATCGGGTCCATGTTCGTCTGACCAAAGTTCGCCACACGCCTCGCCAGCACCAGGTGAAACCCGATCTCGTGCGCCGACTGCAACAACCCCTCCAGAGGATTGAGCGGATTGCCTGAACGCGGATCAGGTGTCGCCACCATCTCGTAGTCATCAACGATCAGAACATAGTGCGTTCCATTCCAGGCTCGCACCCCGCTGAACTGCTCCACCGGCTGCGCACTTAGCTCAGCCAGCCTCGATTCCAGTTCGACCTTTAACTGCTTGATAGCTTCTTTGACCTGTTCAGCCATGATCGCATAGGTCTGAACATGGGCATTTCGGCTCATATCAAGCAGGGTCTTGCGATAGTCAATCAGTATTACCTGCACCTGCTGCGACGTGTGGTAGTGCTGAAGACCTCGTATCCAGGTTCGCAGGCAAGTTGTCTTGCCACATTCCCGGTCCCCCAGAATCAAAAAGTGCGGGTCATTTTGAAACAGGTCGATACACTGCGGACCAAGCCGAAACTCCTCCAACCCGATTGGCACTCCGGGCTGATTTGTCGTCGCCTTCGCCAATAGCTCGGACCAGGCGACCTCTGGCGGCAATACCATGATCTGCGGCGCAACCGCTCCTTCCCAGGCCCATCTGGTTCGTTGAATCAAACCGTCTACTGCGGCCTGGAGTTGTGGTTCGCCTTGCGCCTGCTTCTCTCGCACGATTGGCAAGGCCGTCTGAAAGAGCAGTTTGGTCTGTAAAAGTCCACGACCGGGAATATCACGTGGAATCGACAAAGCCAGCTTTCGATCAATATCGGTGTCGCCGGGATCATTCAAGCGAAGCTCCAGACGCGTACCAATATTATTGCGCAGGCGCGGCCGAATTTCAATCCACTGGTTAGAAGTCAGGACCAGATGAATACCATATGTCAGGCCATTGGCAAGCAATGTCGTCACTTCGTTAATAATATCAGCATCCAGCATTTCAAATTCGCTTTGAAATTGCCCGAAGTTGTCGATAAGCAGGAAAATATCGCCAAATTCTTCATTCTCCAGCTTATTGGCCTTACGCAATTGCCGATAGGTCGCCATGCTATCGATCCCCCGGCTGGCGAACAACTCCTCGCGTTCAAGCAAAACCTGGCGCATCCGGCGAATCACGCGCCGAATCCTGTCCCGCTCCGTCTTGCTGCACACGGCTCCGATATGCGGGGCACCATCGAAAACCCTCAGCAGACCACCGCCGAGATCAATACAATACAATTGTACTTCTTGTGGCGAATGTGTCACCATAAACGAAGCAATCAGGGTCCGTAACAGCGTACTCTTCCCAGATTGAGGAACCCCAATAATCACCATATGTCCACCCACACCAGCGAAATCCAGCATCACAGGCTCCTGAACCTGCACCACGGGACGATCCAGCAGGCCAATCGGGATTGTCAGCGGCCCAAAGGGAGCAGATGAAGGCCAGTGCGATCCATCCAGTTCGCGATGCCCGCACCGCAACAACAATTCATCCAGCAGCAAGCGATCCTTGAGAGGAGGTTGCCAGACAGGATGAACACGCCAGCCGCCCACTGGAGGCGTAATCTCCTGAATGCACTCCACGACCTTTGTCATCTCGGTCGCCGCCCCTTCCTCCTCTATGGTCCACGCTGTCGTCTCAAAGACCGGCACAAGCCTGCCTGTTGAAGTGAACTTGCGAATCAGCGTCACCGGGTCCACCTGTTGCTCATCCGGGGCAACATAGGGTGTGGAGATCAGGGCAGCCTTAAACGCCGTGTAGACATCATCATCGACCTTAAAATAGCCACTACCGGGAGCGGGCGGTAGGAAATAGGCATCTGGTGTACCAAGCACCGAGGCACTTTCTTCGGGTCTAAAGGTACGCAAGCAGATTCGATAGCGCAGATGCCCCTCCAGGGTCTTGATCCGTCCCTCGTCAACCCGCTGGGTCGCCAGCATCATATGCATTCCCAGGCTCCGCCCAACCTGCCCAAATTTAGTGAACAGGGGCAAGAACTCCTCGTGATTGGCAATCAACTGCGCGAACTCGTCAACGATAATCAACAGGTAAGGCATCGGCTCCAGCTCGCGATTCTTCTGCCGCCTGGCCTGGTACTGTCGAATGTTGATCAAATTGCCCGCACGACTGAGCAACATCTGGCGACGATTCTGCTCACCCAGCAAGGATTCATACATTCGTGTAATCAGCAAGGGATCATTTTCAAGGTTTGTGATAATTCCCGCGACATGCGGCAAATTCTCAAAGTCCGCGAAGGCCGCGCCAGCCTTAAAGTCCACCAGCACAAAGTTAACAAGTTGCGGATCGTGCGTCAAGGCCAGGCTACTTACAATTGTCCTTAGCAGTTCGCTCTTGCCCGAGCCGGTCGCACCAACAACCAGCCCATGAGGACCATAACCTCCCATCGCCATCTCTTTCAGATCGAGCAGCAAGGGTCCATTCTTATGCTGGCCAATTGGTACTCTCAACAATTGCTGTGGCGAAGGGCTCGACCAGTATTTCGCGATCGGGTATTGCTCAATCGCCTGAATATTCTGCAAATCAAGCAGGCGAATATCCTGGGAAAAATCAAAATCCGCATCCATATCCACCAGCTTCAAAGGGGCCAGGAAACGGGCAATCTGCTCGCAGGGAGCGGTATCAATCATATCAGGTAGGATAAACTCGACTTCGCTACCCGCAATCGTCGTTTCCTTGAAAAGCAACTGTGTCCCGCCACTTCGGGCGCTGATAGAAAGCAAGCCTTGAATCATCGAGGGAGCCTGGCGTACATCAGATACCAGGCAGAGAACTGTAATTCCCAGGCGCGTAGAGTTGCGCAATAGCTCTTCTGTACCTTCCATCCGTGCCAGGGGACCACCCGGCGTAAAGCCATCCAACACAACCACGAGGTGAGGCAGCAAACGCAGTTCGCTTGTGCCACCGTTTTTCCGGTCCAGATTCATCCGCTCGCGCCGCTCTATCTCGGGTTTAAGCTGGTTGAGGTAGAGTTCTTCAAAATCGCTGACGGTATCCGCAAGCATCGAGAGTTGTTCGCCATCGGCATGCTGTCCCGCTTTCAACTGGCGCAGGCGGCGCGTGTGCGGAAGCCACTTCAGCCATTTCCAGGCCGAACTCGCCTCCTGGGGATAGCAAGCCACAATCCGAACCTCGCCTGGCGCATGAAACGTGACAATCTGGCTAAGCATCCCCCGAACCAGCGACCGCACCGGACCACTCTGGCCCGCGATCGCGAGTGTTCCCAGTCGGGTCAATGAGATTACCTGCGGCTGCTTATCAAGATACTGCTTGCTCGTTGTAAGTTCGCGAGCCGTAAACAGAAGCTCCTGCTCATAGTTCACACGATAGTCTTCTTGAAATTCAAGCGAGCAGCAGAGTGGGGCAGGAGCCAACCCGACACGCACCTTCAAAAAGTCTTCATCTGCGGGGCGACGCTCCCACAGGAAACGCTGTTGCTCCACCAGGGGAACAAGGTTGGAGAGATCGGGATAAAGGCGTGTATTCCAGGCGCGCTGTCGTCGGCCGATCTCAGCAATCCTGCGCTCAATTCCCTCAAGGTAACGCCTGTAGGTCTCTCGTTCCGCTTTGATTTTCTGCTTAAACGAACGCCTTTGGATATAGTTTGCGAGAAACATAATCCCAACAGACAGCGGGATAAAGCAAATGCCCCCAATGATCAGGTAGAGATTCCCACCTCTCATTACTGAGGTAAAAATAAAAAGGCCCGAGATCAACATTCCCGAAAGAGGATACAACAATTGTAGCAGCGCCGAGGTCCCACCCGTTTTCTGCGCCTGAGCAGGCGGTGGATCAATTTTGATCACATCTTTGGGCAGCGGCTCGGGATAGCTCCGGACACTTCGATAGAAAGTCGTCGATGCCATTGCGCACTCGTTTCCTGCTGTATAAAATAATGAGAAGTGCCATTACAAAATTGCCAGTTTCACCAGAGAGAACCGTCCGCGCCTGGATTATTGGGGATTACGCCAGCGAACTCCGATCCCTCCGCTATTGACGCTCGGTCTGATTGCCTTTGGCTGGAAAGCAACTTCCTGTTTAGCTGGCAATTTAACAGGGGCTGAACCATACTGAAGGTATAAGATCTCTCCATCCACAACCCCGGCCTCCAACAGAGACCGGCCCGGGTCCAAACGCTGACGTGTTGCAGCGGACCACAGTCCCCAGAGCGGCGAATCAGGCTGTAAACCTCGTTCAGGCGTGTTCATTCGAACCAATGCTGGCAACAAGCTCTGTACTGGCACTTCGGCCGGAAGCTCCAGATCTACACTCTCTGTCGGGCTGTTAAGCGTAAGCAGCAAGGTTTGCATACAGTATTCT
>DASSXK010000678.1:0-4035 GCA_035703945.1 Ktedonobacteraceae bacterium
GATGAGCGATTTGCCAATCTTCCCGCATACCCTTTTGCCCCTCATTACGTCGAGGTGGATGGTCTACGTATTCATTATCTGGACGAGGGACCACGCGAGGCCCCACCGGTCCTGATGTTTCACGGCGAGCCCTCCTGGTCCTACCTCTACCGCAAGATGATCCCTGTGATTACGACGGCAGGTTATCGTGCCATCGCCCCCGATCTGGTTGGCTTCGGACGTTCCGACAAACCAGTTCAGCGCACCGACTATACCTATCAGAAGCATGTTGACTGGATGCGCGGCCTGATTGAAGACCTTGATCTGCAAAATATCACGCTGGTCTGTCAGGATTGGGGCGGACTGATCGGTCTGCGTCTCGTGGCCGAACTGGAGTCCCGGTTTGCCAGGGTTGTTGCGGCCAACACCTTCCTGCCAACAGGTGATATTCCGCCCGGAGCGGCCTTCCTGCGCTGGCAACAAGCCTCGCAGAGGATGCCAGTTTTCGATGTCGCCAGGGTCATCAAAAACGCCTGCGTCAGCGAGCTGGCTCCTGATGTGCTTGAGGCCTACAATGCACCTTTCCCGGACGAAAGCTACAAGGCCGGGGCCAGACAATTTCCAATGCTTGTGCCAACCTCGCCCGAAGATCCCGCCTCTCCGGCAAACCGTAAAGCCTGGGAGATTCTACAGCGTTGGGAAAAGCCTTTCCTGACAGCCTTCAGCGATGGAGATCCAATTACACGCGGAGCGGACCGTTTCCTGCAAGCGGCGATCCCTGGTGCCAGGGGACAGTCCCACACGACCATTACGGGCGCTGGCCACTTTCTGCAAGAAGATAAAGGAGCTGAGCTGGCACAGGTGGTGGTCGATTTTATTGAGGCCACAAAGCAATAAACCTGCGAATAGACCAAGGATTTTGAATAGGCCGTTTAAGACGAAAGCGCCTGTACTGTATCAAGTACAGGCGCTTCGCTTTTCCAGGTTTTCAGCTTTTAAAGTAATACGGTTGGTCGAGATCTGTAATAAGTCCCTGCTGCACAGGATTCCAGCCGAGCCGCTCGCGAGTCAGCGTGCTTGACGCTGGCGCATCCATTGCCAGAATATTTCCCAGCCAGCCAAAGTGATTGGTGGCTTCGTCGATGGAAATGGCAGTGACGGGCACGTTGAGGTGTTGACCGATCACGCCAGCGATGTCGCGGATCAGCACTCCCTCTTCACCGACGCCGTGAAGCCTCGATCCTGCGGGCGCTGACTCCAATGCCAGTCTGAAGAGATGTGCAGCGTCGAGTCGGTGGACGGCGGCCCAGCGGTTCAAGCCATCACCAACATAGGCCGAAACCCCCTTGCTCCGGGCAGCCTCGATCAACTGCGGGACAAAGCCGTGATCACCTTCGCCATGAACCGAAGGTGGCAGCCTCACGATTGAGACACGAACGTCCTGGTCGACCAGCGCCAATGCTGCCACTTCCGAGGCAAAGCGGAGCGCAGTGACCGAATTAGGATCAGGTTTGTCATCCTCTTCCGTGACGACGCGGCCCGGCGCAACAAGCGCTGTCCCAGACGTGATGACGAGGGGCCGGCCAGACCCTGCCAGCGCCGTACCAAGTGTCTCGATAGCGCGACGATCTATCTCGCAGGCACTTGCCATGTCTGAGAAGTCGTGGACGAATCCCGCGTGTATCACGCCGTCCGCCGCTGCCGCTCCGCTCTGGAGGCTCTTAAGATCATTAAGAGAGCCGTGGTGCACTTCAGCTCCAGCGGCAGAAAGTGATGCTGCCGCCTTGTCAGAGCGTGCCAGACCAAGAACCTGATGCCCAGCCCCAATCAACTCACGGACGATAACTGACCCAATAAAACCCGTTGCCCCGGTAACAAAAACTCGCATAATATGTTCCTTCCTGATAATAGGTGTACCTGTTTCAAGCCCATTCAGGGGCCACTCACCGCACCCCTCGCTCATTCAGAGTGTATAATGAATATCATGTCTTAACGAGAGGGGTGTTTATCCTGGAACTGGCACTCCTAGTTTAACTCACTCAATGCCAGCGGAGAATGTCGCATGACTATGAATCAATTGGAGCTGGATCGTCATCACGAATTAGCAGAATTCTTACGCAGTCGCCGCGCTCGCTTATTGCCAGAACAGGTAGGATTACCCAGAGGGACGACGCGCAGGCGTACACCGGGCTTACGGCGTGGAGAAGTTGCCGTGCTCGCCGGAGTTAGCCTTGAGTGGTATACCTGGCTTGAGCAGGGACGGGATATCAACGTTTCGGTACAATTATTGGAAAGTCTGGTTCGGACACTGCAACTGGACGAAAACGAACGCACCCATCTCTTTTTACTCGCACTCAGGCAACCGCCGCCAGTCGAGACATTTTCACATACAAAAATTAGCCCGACCTTACAAAATTTCCTCGATCAGCTTGGGACAAGTCCAGCATATGTCGTTGATGCGCGTTTTAATGTCCTTGCGGGAAATAAAGCCTGTCGCGCCGTTTTTGGTGGTGGTGAAACGATGTCTGAGCGAGACCGCAACTCGATCTGGAGATTATTCACTTCATCTACTTTTGAAAAAAACGCCGATTGGGAGGAATTTGCGCGACTGTTGCTTGCTCAATTTCGCGCTGAATATGGTCGTTTTATTGAAGATCCCTGGTGGGCAACCCAGATTGCTGAATTGAGCCATATCAGCCCGGAGTTTCGGGGATTATGGGCGCGTCACGAGGTGATAAATGTGCTAGAAGGCCGCAAAGTAATGCATCATACGCTCGTAGGAGAGCTGGCCTTTGAGTTTCTCATGCTCCAGAGGGTCGATGCCTCCGATCTTCGGGTTCTCATCTACACGCCTCGTAGCAACACCGATACGGCCGACAAAATCGAGCGGCTTCTGGCCCTGGAATCGGACAGCATGCTCAAAAAGCCCTGAGTCTGCTCCACTGGGCAAATTTACCAGAGAACGCAGTAGACATCGTCATAGGCATAGCGATTGATCGCGTTGGGATTGGCGAGACTGCCCCCGACCGGGTCTTGCTGGGGCCAGGTTTTGGTGTTGGGATTGTAGTAGCGAGTGCTGTGAGTGAAGGCCAAAGACCACCAGGCATTGTAGCTACCGGCTCTCTTTACGTCGTGATATAAAAAACAGAATAAGTAACAAAACCGAAAGAAAAATGCTACTAACACCAATAATTAAATTACTCCCTATATGATTACTACTATTAAAATAAATATCGAAGCATACAATAGATGTACAAAAAGAGCTAAAAGCGACACAAAGCAGAAGGATTGATATACCTCTGTTACTCATAACTGAATTAGCCTTTCGTCGTTGCTCACATCATGGTGGTCCCATTTGTCTGATTCTTCCACAGAATTAGTGCTCAGCAATTTACAGGATCGGGGGCAAAACGTACGCAGGACAGTAGCAAGACTATTTAACACTAATTATCTGTTGGACGGATTCTCACGCGTTCTGGCAACGCCCTTTACCACAAATCTATCTTATTGCTGAGCACGCCAAGTGCGGAAGAACCGCGAATGCCGAATTTAGTAAGCCAGTGCCACTGTCGAACTGCCCACCAGCTTGCCAGTACTGTCGGTCAGCCCCACCACAGATCCCAGGCCGTCAAAGAGGTAGCAATACGTTCCCATAAATGCTCAACAAACAGTTAAAGAAGTTACTTTATTACGAAATCAACAAAACAAACGATCGCAAGAAGCAGAGAATTGATCCCTAATACGAACAGCGCAGTCTTAAGTTTTGTGGTTGGAGGTTCCTTCTTCCTCTCTAGCCAAACAATAGCCGAACTGCTAACTTCTATTAACAAAATTGGACCCATCAGAATATTTAGTAAAAGAGGCATCGTAAACCTTTCCTATTTGTGGCTCGGATTACATGAAAATTTCCTTTTGCTTTTACATCAGGTTTCTTACCTTGGGCGTGACCAGTATACGCGTACGCTTATTACTAACCCACTCACTATCAGCAAACCACTTATGCTCAGTAAAATAATGCTTATGATGGAAGGGAAAGGAAAAAGCTTCTCGAAGAGC
>DASSXK010000016.1:0-3340 GCA_035703945.1 Ktedonobacteraceae bacterium
ATGATTTCCAAACGCATCTTCTTTGCTTTCTTTGATATTTTCAATACAATACTCGACTAATATAATACGACCACATTCTACTTTCTTGCCATGAAAAGACCCTTCGCAACGGCGCTCTCGCGCCTACTGAACGCTTTTCAAGTCGGCAACTTTGGAAGCCTCCCAACTAAAGTGATGCTAGCAAAGATGTTACTGGCTTCTCAAGCGCCTTCAGTCAGCGAAGCGAATGGCTTATGATCCTCACCAGATCGGAAGATTTGGGAAATATGTCCTCTTGAAGATTTAAGAAATCTATTCTTTTATAACCTCAGGCGCAAACTTTTCTAACCCGACTGATTTCAGATCCCTGATAAAAATACCTGGCCTTGAAGCGTTTAAACCTCTCAGAGAGCACGATTGACACTACATTGGTAAGCAAATGGTATTATCGCGAGCTCATAAAACCGCGAATGAAGTGTATAACATATGCTATAATCCCATTAAATTTAAAGATGTGCTTTTACTTTATTCCTATGTACATGGAGCGAGGTAAAAATAATGTCGCTAGAAGGATCGCAAATCAGCCGATTCCATCTTCTTCGCCTGCTTAAACGCGGAGGAATGGGCGAAGTCTACCTGGCCGAAGACAGCCAGCTACAAAGACAGGTCGCGATCAAAGTTGTGCAGGACGAGAATCCCAATGCAGGTTCAGCACGGCTTTTTCAGCGAGAAGCCAGGGCCATCGCCATGCTCGACCATCCTCACATCTTGCCCCTCTTCGATTTTGGTGAGGTAATCATCTATGGCACAGCACTAACCTATATGGTGATGCCTTTTTGTAAAGATGACACGCTTGCAAGCTGGATACAACAACATAGGAATACAACACAGACCTCTTTACACGAAATTGTATCTATCATTCAGCAAGCCGCCAGTGCCCTTCAATATGCGCATAATCGCCAGATTGTGCATCAGGATGTAAAGCCCTCCAATCTACTGATACGCAGCAGCGAAGATGCCTCAGGTCCTCCTGATCTGCTCCTGGCTGATTTTGGCGTCGCTAAATCCTTGAGCGCAACTTCAACGCTTAGCCAATCGGTGCGAGGTACGCCCGCTTATATGGCCCCCGAACAATGGGAAGGCACTCCTGTCTCGGCAACGGACCAATATGCCCTGGCAGTTCTGGCTTATGATCTCTTGACGGGTCATCCTCCTTTCCAGGGCGGCATGGGTCAGATTATGTATCAACATATGCATGTAATCCCCCAGCCCCCAAGCACGCTTAATCCCCGTATTCCTGCTGACGTCGATACGGTGATTTTACACGCCCTGGCGAAAAAACCCGAAGAGCGTTTCGGCTCCATCGCGGCCTTTGCACGCGCATTCGAGCAGGCATTGCTCACTAATAACTCTGGCCCCACCGGCATAAACAACAGCAGTGCGAATATAGCCAGAGTAAGCGACAATAGCTCTAGCCCCACCAGCGTCACAAACAATAACGCCAATTTCACCAGCGTAAACAACCTTCCTAAGCCAAACAAACATGATATTCGCGCAGAATTAGTAATTAGCGAAACTGAGGCGCAGGAAGGCACCCGCCGTATCCTGACTCTTCCCAGTGGACAAGAAGTTCCAGTCACAATTCCAGCGGGCACAGTGAATGGACAGGTGCTTCACTTTGAAAAACAGGTTAAACCCACCAAAGAGGATGATTCTCCTGGCGCATTGATTCTCACGATTACAACCGCCCCTCCAAGCAAGCCGATTTTCCTGTCCAGCACGAGTAATGATGAGACAGTCATCGACAATAACCCTGTAACTGAAGCTAACGAAGGCAGAGCATTGACCCCTCCTTCCCTTCCCACCACAGTAGACAAAAAAGCCCCACAGAGTCGCCCGAAAGGAAGGCGGGGAGCAACAATTCTACTGCTAATTTTAGCAATCCTGATTGCCGGTGGTGGAGGCTTAGGTTTCTTCCTGGTTACAAGGAACAACCAGAGCTACAACCCCTATCCTACCTATCGGAACCTCACGCTTGATGATCCCCTGAGCGATAACAGCCAGAACCACAAATGGAGTGAAGTCGCAAATTCATGCACATTTACAGGAGGGGCATATCACGTAAATACCCAGACAAACAGCAGTGCAGGCTGCGTATCATCAAACCTCGACTTCAAAGATTATGCTTACGAGGTACAGATGACGATTGTCAAAGGAGATGGAGGAGGGATTCTTTTCCGTTATGACAACACAAATGCAGCCGGCTATTACTTTACGATCTACCAGAATGGCAATTATACCGGAGGAATTTTCTCCAATTGCAACACAAGCACAACCTGCCAAACTAGTGACCACCAAACTGGTGCAAGCCCGGCCATACATACAGGCCTGAATCAATCCAACCTGATAGCGGTTGTAGTCAGTGGCACCAGCATAACTGCCTATGTAAATAATCAAAAAGTCCTCAGTGGGAATGACAGTACCTACAGTCATGGTTCAATTGGTGTCAGCGCATCAAATGTGAGCACTCCTACAGAGGTGGTATTTAGCGATGCCAAAGTATGGATCTGAACAGCAATCCCTGGCATAATGTTTGAAACATTCATCTCAAACTTCACGCTACGTATGTACGCTTCTATAAACAGAGGAATTCCGGTTCACAACCTGCATATATAGACATACCAGGTCAATCGAGAAACTTATATCCATCTGTACTGCTCATATCACAATGCCGACCGAATGGTGTACAATAGCAGAGGATACTATGATTCAAATTGACACAAGGTAATACAGATCTATGCTCAGTCTGCAAGAGCAAATGCTCGATGTGGCGGAATTTCTACAGCAATCAAAGCGAATCGTTGTCTTGACGGGAGCGGGTATCAGCACCGAGTCAGGCATTCCTGACTTTCGTAGTCCCGGCTCCCGCTGGCAGGAACATCCACCGGTGACGTATCACGCCTTTCTCAATCATAGAGAGGCGCGCCAACGCTATTGGGAGACGCGTCGTACGTTCTCACCGCTAGTCTCACAGGCCAGACCAAATGCCGCCCACCTGGCCCTGACTGAGTTTGAGCGTCAAGGAATCCTACTGGCTGTGATTACCCAGAACTTTGACGGTCTCCACCAGGATGCTGGTCTCCCGCCAGAGCGTGTCATCGAACTACATGGAACATCGCGTGAAGCAGCCTGTCAGGAATGTGGTGCACGCTCTTCAATCGAAGAATTGCAGCAGCGCATCGAGGCTGGCGAACAAGATCCTCGCTGTCCACTCTGTAGTGGACTCTTAAAAGCAGCAACGATCTTATTTGGACAACGTGTTCCGGACAACGTCCTTGAAAAAGCTAAGGAGCTCACCGTT
>DASSXK010000092.1:0-5703 GCA_035703945.1 Ktedonobacteraceae bacterium
GCAGCAAAAACGCAAACCTCGTTCTCCTCTGATGATCGCGCTGGTGCTGGTCGTCATTCTGCTGATCATCAGCGCAGCGGGCTTGCTGGGATATGCCCAGGTTCTGCGACCAATGCAGATACGTGCCAACGCGACCGCCACGGCCCAAACGATTGCCACCAACGAGGCACATGCCAGCGCCACCGCTGATGCTCGCGCCACCGCGACAGAAAATGCCCAGCTTACAGCGACCGCAGTTGCAAATGTCACAGCGACAGCACAGGCGCAAGCGACCGCAGAAGCCAATCAGGCGGTCCTGACACAAGCAACCGGTGGCGCACCCACGATTGATGAATCACTTGCCCAGAACAGCAACAGCAACTGGGCCGAGGGGACAGCAACGGATGGAAGCTGCCAGTTTACAGGGGGAGCCTATCATATCAACATCCATACCACCAATGTGTTCTTGCCCTGCTTCGCCACCAACACTGGCTTCACCAATTTCGCGATGCAAGTCAATATGACCATCGTTTCAGGCAACGAGGGCGGCCTGATCTTCCGTGCCGATCCAAATGCCAACCATTTTTACATCTTCCGGATCACCAGCGATGGAACTTTTGACCTTGCAAAATTCGTCGATAATACAGGGAAGAATACAGTCGTTCTAAGTGATGGAGTTGACCCCTCGATTCATACGGGAACAGGGAAAACAAATACAATCTCCATCGTAGCCAGGAACAACAAAATATATCTGTATGTCAACAAGCATTTCCTGGGGAGTGCCTCTGACGGCGCCTACACATCAGGACAGCTTGGCCTGTTTGCTGGCGACTCTAAAGTTGCAACCGAGGCAAGCTTCCAGAATTTGAAGGTCTGGACACTCTAAACACCAATGACATTTGTTGAATTCTTCACCTATCTAATAAGAGCAAACTATGGAGACAAAAAACAACACACAACCTCTGAACAACAGCGATTTTTCTAACGAAAAGACGGTTGAACTTGTGCATACAGAGGGACAAGCATCAATTGATAACAATCCAGACGAAAACACGGTCTTAAGGATTGGCACAATTGGCGCAGCCGTATCTGATCCCAACGCCCAGACAGAAGCACTGCCCGATCCATCTCCCGTCAAGCTGGACTTCATGGGCGGACCCCGCGTAATAAGCAGGCGCCGGAGCAAACCACTCCCTCTCTACCTGACGATTCCGCTGGTGACGCTATCAAGCCTGTTGATTCTTTCGGCCTTTGGGCTGGTTCTTTTCGCCAGCACCTTTCAATATAAAGGCGCACTGGCGACACAAGCCCTGGCCAATACGCAAGCCACCCGCAGTATACAGAGCACTGCTAATGCCCAGGCTCAGGCGACCATTAATGCCTTGGGAACCGTTCAAGCACAAATTCTGGCTACCGCGACGAGCCAGGCAGCGGCCCAGGCCAGCGCCACCGCCGTTTTGGATCAGGCGACAGCAGTAGCAAGTCAAAAACTGGATCAGTTCAGCAAGGCCTCAACAGGAACCCCAACACTCGATGATCCTTTAGGCGATAATACCGGCAAGGGCAAGTGGGATTCAGGAACGGCCAGTCCTGGAACAGGCTGCAACTTTATCAATGGCAGCTACAACGTCACAGTGGGACAACGCGGCTTCTTGCAGCCCTGCCTGGCCCGTGCGACAAGCTATACAAACATGACCTATCAGGTGCAGATGACAATTGTAGGAGGCAGCCAGGGTGGACTGCTCTTCGATGCCAATCCAACCGCCAATACCTATTATTTTTTCCGCATCGGCACAGACAGCACATACGCACTTGACCTGTATAATGGCAGCAGCCAGGCCCAAACGCTGGCCAATGGCATTAACTCGGCGATTTCCCCTGGCTTAAACGCGTCAAACACCCTCTCCGTCCAAACAAATAACGGCGAGATCGATCTGTTTGTCAATCAGACGTATATCGCCTCTGTGACTGACACACAATTGAGCAGCGGCGAGGTCGGGGTAGCAGCAATTGATTACAATACCCCAACCCAGATCAATTTCACCAGCGCCCAGGCCTGGGGCAAGCTGGGATAATATGATCAACAATACAAGCAGGCAAAGAAGCCAGCGGGAGAGAATTGACAAACCCTGGTCCGGCTGGTATGCTTGCGGTTAGAAGCTATGACCGGGACAAGTACCTGAAGTTGGACTAAAGAGAGCTGCGGGACGGTGCGACGCAGCAGCCAGCAACAGTGGAAATCCACCCGCGAGTTGGGATACGAAAAGCATCCACGGTTGACCCCCGTTATCAGGCGCAGAAGGCCAGTTGTAGAGCACCCAGGTGCTTTCCTGGCAAATAAAGGTGGCACCACGTCCAGACGCTTCAGCGTCGTCGTCCTTTCACGGGATGACGGCGCTTTTTTTTATATTCTCAAATGAGCGGGAACACGAGATAAAGCACAAGAGGAGTAGAAAATCATGTTAGACCTGGCATTTATTCGGGCGAATCCCGATATTGTAAAAGAGGCCGCACGCCTCAAGAATAACAGCATTGATATTGATTATCTTCTGAACGTTGATCAGCAGGTACTGAACCAGCAATATCAGGTTGAGGAGCTGCGGGCCCGGCAGAAACAACTCTCGAAACAAATTCCTCAGGCAGGCAAGGATAAAGAGTTGCGCCAGACCCTGATCAACGAGGGGAAGCAGATTTCGGAACAGCTCAAAGAGCTTGAGCCACGCCTGAACGAGCTAACCGAAGAACGCTTGCAACTGCTGTACCTCGTCCCCAATATTCCCGATCCAAGCACACCGATCGGCAAAGACGAAAACGATAATGTGCCGATCAAATACTGGCGCGAACAAACAACATTTGACTTTGAGCCACTTGATCACTATAGCCTGATGCAAAAACTCGATATGGTGGACATCGAACGGGCCGTCAAGATCGCTGGCGCACGCAGCTATGCCCTCAAAAACGCGGGTGCCTTGCTTGAACTGGCCCTGATGCAATTCGCGATGGATCGGGTTTCGCGCAAAGGCTACACACCTATGATTGTGCCCGCAATGGCACGCGATTTCAGCTTTATCGGCAACGGCCAGTTTCCAAAGGGACGAGATCAGGTCTATCAGATCGAAAATGATGATACCTATCTTGTCGGTACCGCTGAAGTTTCGATCACAGGCATGTACAAGGATGAAGTCTTTAGTCTGGAAGAGCTGCCAATGAAGTTCGTCGCCTTCACGCCTTGCTTCCGCCGCGAGGCAGGTACCTATGGCAAAGATACACGTGGCGTCATGCGTGTTCACCAGTTCAACAAAGTAGAACAGTACATCATGTGTAAGAATGACCACCAGGAGTCGCTACGCTGGTTTGAGGCTCTGCTGGCAAATGCCGAAGACCTGCTACAAGCCCTGGAGCTGCCTTATCGCGTGGTCAACGTCTGCACAGGCGATATGGGCGATGCAAAAGTCGGGATGTACGATATTGAAACCTGGCTGCCGAGCGAGAACAAGTATCGCGAGACCCATTCGTGCTCGTACCTGCACGACTGGCAGGCCCGCAGAGTCAATATCCGCTACCGCGATGAAGAGGGCAAGATGAAGTTTGTCCATACCCTCAACAATACAGCAATCGCCTCGCCACGTATTATACTACCTTTATTGGAGAATCATCAGCAGGCCGATGGTAGCGTGCGTATTCCAGAAGCGCTTCGCCCCTATCTGGGGGGTCTGGATGCGTTCCGCCCTGGAGCTGCCAGGTAGCTTACGGTCTGCGACCTACTCAGAGAGGATGCATGTCAATGGGACCAATCAACCTCAGTGATTACGAGCGCCTTGCGAAGGAACGTATCGAGCCGGAAGCATGGGATTACTATGCGGGCGGCAGCGAAGATGAGGTCACGCTCAGGGAAAATCGGGCCGCCTTTGAACGTATTCAGCTTCGTCCGCGTATGCTTGTGAATGTCTCAACCTGCGAGGTCCAGACCGAAATTTTGTGCGATCAGATCAACTTGCCTGTGATGATCGCACCCACGGCTCTGCATATGCTGGCCCATACCGAAGGCGAATGTGCAACGGCCCGCGCCGCTGGCCGGGCTGGCACGATCATGGTAGCCAGCACAACCTCAACGCGCACGCTTGAAGAGATCGCCGCCGCTGGTCAGGAAACCAACGCTCGCTTGTGGTTTCAGCTCTATGTCCATACATATAAGCAAGCAGAGCAACTGGTGCAACGAGCTATCGCCGCTGGCTACCGGGCGATTGTGTTAACAATTGATGCACCAAGACTCGGCACTCGCGAGCGCGATCTACGGAACCAATTCAGGATACCGGACAAAAACATTGCCAATATTCCGGAAGAGGAGCGTGCCGATACATTCGTCAGCCTGACCTGGGAGTCCCTAACCTGGCTTCGCTCTCTTACGACCCTTCCGATCCTGGTCAAGGGGGTTATGACGGCAGAGGATGCGATTCTCGCCACGGCGGCGGGGGTTGATGGGATCATCGTTTCCAATCACGGTGGTCGTCAACTGGATGGCGTACCAGCAACGATTGAGGTACTTGCAGAAGTGGTAGAGGCGGTTTCGGGTCAGTGCGATGTCTACCTGGATGGGGGTATTCGCCGAGGGACCGATGTCTTAAAGGCGCTTGCACTGGGAGCAAAGGCCGTTTTTATTGGCCGCCCGGTCCTCTGGGGGCTGGCCGTCAATGGTGAAGAAGGGGTTCTGGATGTGCTGGAGATTCTTCGGCGAGAGTTGGAGCACGCCATGGCGCTATCGGGCCATCCCACGCTTGCCAGTTTGAATCGCTCGCTGCTCCGCTTCCCGCGCCATTCATTCTAATTTCTCTATTTGATATTCTTACTATCTGAAGTCAGGGCGAGATTACAGGAAAATGAGCTCGCCCCGCACTGTCTGCGCTTCATCATCGATATGCAGTAAGCCAAGACTGCACCTGGGCTGCTGGCGACGATCATTGGCACTGCCAGGATTAAACAGGAGTTGCCCATCATGTTCCTGATTGTACGGAACATGGCTGTGGCCGTAGATTACGACGCGGGCCGTGGGAAATTCCGCTTTTGCCAGCCTGGGGCGCGAGTGGACATCTCCCAGAATGTGAACAATTCCAATCCGGCAAAAACCGATCTTAATCTCGCGTTTGATCGGAAGCCGTTCTACCACTTCAGCCTGTTCGATATTCCCCTGCACAGCGACGATCGGTGCCAGTGTCTCCAGTTCTCTCAGAACTGAAAGCGTCGATAGGTCGCCGGCATGAATGATCATCTCGACATCAGCAAAATGTTGCCAGACGGCCTCTGGTAAACCTTTGAAACGTGGAATATGTGTATCTGAAATCACACCTATCCGATGCGGCAACTCTATTCATCTCCTTTACGAGACAAGCGTCCAATTAAAGCGTTAAGAATCGCTCTGAAGGAGTTATTTCTGGCCCTTCCTGAAAACTCGCTACATTTCGATAAAATGGGCAGCAGAACGTTATATAAATTATAATAGAATGTAGCAACGGCTAGCTATTTAAAAACACTTCGCAACGGCGCTCTCGCGCCGACTAAGCGCTTTCCAAGCAGGCAGCATTGGAAAGCTTGAGCTTGGACCGTTTCGAGCAACCATGCTCCTGGCTTCTCAAGCGCGTTCCGTCAGCGAAGTGAAAGGTTTACTATCTATAAAATAAGGATAACACATGCGAGTTGCAGTAATTTCTGATATTCATGGAAACCAAA
>DASSXK010000176.1:0-5889 GCA_035703945.1 Ktedonobacteraceae bacterium
ATTCCGATTGCTGAATCAATATCGCTATTTGTCCCAGATACTTGTATTGAAGCTGCGTTGATAGTATATTTAACAAATATTTGGGTAATAGATGTAACAGGAGCTATTCTATGGAGTCGATTATTGAATGCAGAGACCTCAGCAAGACCTATAATAAACGGGTCCTTGCTCTGGATACCTGCTCGTTTACAATAGAGCAAGGAGTCGCCTTTGGCCTGTTGGGAGAAAATGGCGCGGGCAAATCAACCCTGGTTCGCTTATTGATGGGGTTTATTCTCCCCAGCTCTGGCCAGCTCCGCCTCTTTGGCACCGAAGAAGTCACACATATCCATCGCCGAATCGGGTATGTTCACGAAAAGCCCATCTTTGAAAACGCCTTCACCGGTCGCCGCTTTCTGCGTTACCTGGCCGAGCTTTCAGGGTTGTTTGGTACAGCCAACCAGACACGCATCCAGGAGGTGCTAGACCTGGTCAAACTTGGCGAAGCTGCCGACCGCAAGATAGGACAATATTCCAAGGGCATGTTACAGCGTCTCGCCATTGCTCAGGCCTTGCTGACCAATCCTGATCTCCTGATCTTTGACGAGCCAACCAGCGGCCTCGATCCCCGTAGTCAGTGGGAGGTTCGGCAGATCATCGCTGGCTTGCGCAACCAGGGCAAAACTATCCTCATCTGCTCACATTATCTTACCGAGGTCGAGGCGCTATGCAATGTCGTTGGGATTCTACGCCGTGGCAAGCTGATTCTGACCGGCCGTGTTACCGACCTCCTGCATGGACAGGATGCCGTCGAAATTACCCTCCCACAGGAACTTTCGGCGGAAGATCTTGTGAATCGCCTGTCCCTTAGAGATCGGGTTATCGATACACAGGCCAATATTCTAAGAATACGTGCAAGCGAGCAGGCACTCGTACTCAATCGGTTGGTCAATGCCGAGGTGCCATTGCTTTCTTTAAATCCTTTGAATCGAACACTGGAAGAGGTCTATGTTCAGGCTACCCGCCGGGCCGATGAGCAGCTTTTCGGAGAGGTCTCCCTACCAAACACAGCAGGAGAGACGCTATGAAAACTGATATGATCGCTTCATCAGGACCCGAACTGCTCTCAAATTTTCCAATGTCCAGGCGTGGCTTCTGGCACTCTCAAACCATGACGATTGCGCGTTTCACGCTCTTGATCTATCTCAAAAGTGCCTGGTCGTGGGGAGAGTTGATCTTTGTTGTATCTATGGCGGGAGTACTTTTCAAATTTCCAGGCGACGTCAACTACTACGCGGGGGTCGCAAATGGCATCCTCTCCTTCACTGCTTTTGTAGGGACTGCTATTCTGATTCACCGCTCAATGACGGCTCGCCTTTATCTGCCCCTCTCCCGACTACACTCACGAGCGGCCTATATGCGGGGAGTGATCATTGCCGCCGCAGTTCTACGGATTCCCCTCTACCTGGCCTTTCAGATCAGCGCCTTAGCGCTCGCAGGTATAACAGGAGCAACCTTTGGAAATATGCTCATCGCGGCTCTGGGAGGAATCACGTTGAGCATCGTGGCCTCGGTCATAACGGCAACGTTCTCGCCTCCCCAGGCTACGCGTATGGCCCGTATCATCCTACTTACCTGGTTCGCAGTGATACTTTACTCCAGTACTTCGGCTCCCCTGGCCGCAGTTATCGAATTTACCAGGATTCCCCTGGCTCCGCTGGCTGCCTGTTACACAGCAACCTTGACGGGCGTTGTCACCCTCTGGACACTGGCTGGCTTTGTGCTTAGCTGGGGCTATGTGATTGGGCTGACGTGGCTGGCTTCCCACTGGTTGGAGCAGCGAGACCTGATCCTGCATTAAAAAATCATCAAAACCGTGGTCGGAGGAGGCCTCCTCCGACCACGGCTAATCATTCGAAATGCCCAATTGTGGTTCTTAATCAAGTCGGATGAAAAAAAACGCCTTCATATTTAAGTGTCGGCGTTGTCCCATTGGGGCAGTTGCGAACGGAACCGATGGGCGACGACCTCTCTCACCAGTGCTGGGGCTCTATTTTGAAATTAAGGAGGTTCTGACGTTACAGGCAAAACCTCCGTTCTTTTTACGCGGTTTCGACCTGTAGGAGCACGTCACCTTTCTTCACAATGTCGCTTGCCTGTACCTTAATGGCTACGACGCGTCCACTCACATCTGATGTAATTTCGCTGAATACCTTCATTGCTTCAATCAAGGCGATAACCTGTCCTGCCTTGATGGTGTCACCTACCTTTGTGAAAGGGGGCGAGGTTGGAGACGGAGCGGCATAGTAGAGGCCAGTGAGTGGGGTCCTGACATCAGTAGAATGTCCCTCGGATTCAGGTGTATTCATGTGATGAACAGTAGTAGATTGCCGGGGTTTCAGGATAATCTCGTTGCCTGGGCTGCGGCGCAGGCTAATTTCAAGCTCCCCCTCGATCAGCTCTATTTCTTCAATGCTGCTTCCTTTGAGAACATTCATAACAGCTTCAACGCGCTTAACCCATGACATGTTCTCTCTCCTTTATCTATTGCTGGTACTACATATAGCTTTATTGTTTTTCAATTGCCATCAAAGGTTGCCCATACTCAACAGGTTGGCCATCCTGGACGAAAATCTCGCTGATGCGCCCGGAGACTGACGCCTCAACCTCGTTGGGAATATCGAAAGCCCGAATCAAACCTACCTGCTGGCCTTCTTTGATCAGATCCCCTACGCCCGCGAAGGGCTGATCTTTCGACCGGGACCAGAGGTGAAAGACCCCGACGTGCGATGCGATGAGCATCGCACGCGGCTGCTCGGCAGTATGTTCCTCTATGTCCGTGGCGGTGGATGCCAGCTGAGCGGAATCGCCAGCGAGAGGTTTGGCTTTGCGTAATATCAGGCTTGCTTTATGCGCGCCGTGCTTTACTTCCAGCTCTGACACATCGCTCTGATCGATGAGGCGTATCAGGTGTTTTAGCTGAGAAATGCTGATAAATTCTTCGCTGTCAGGGATGTTTTTCAGCGGCATATCGATAATCACGGGATTCTGCCTCTCGTTTGCCATGTCAGGCTGCCTTTCTGGGAGCGTTGTCAATTCCTAATGCCACGGCTTCTTCCTGGATAAAGCGTGTATAGGTCTCGCCGCGTACGAAACCAGGATGGTCAAGCAAACGTCTCAGGAATGGAATAGTCGTAGGGAGACCTTCTATAATAAACTCGTCGAGTGCGCGTCTGGCCCGGCTGATCGCTTCATCTCGCGTCTCGCCCCAGACAATCAGTTTTGCCAGTAATGAGTCGTAGTAGGGTGGAACCTCGTAGCCGGTGTAGAGGTGACTATCGACGCGCACGCCTGGTCCGCCAGGTGTGATATATTGTGTGACAACGCCTGTTTGTGGACGGAAATCGGCTTCGGCATCTTCGGCGGTGATGCGGCATTCGATGGCGTGATAGCGAAAATGCACATCCTGCTGGCGAATGCTCAGGGGCTGATTGGCCGCGATGCGGATCTGCTCTTTGACCAGGTCGAGGCTTGTAATCTGCTCGGTTACAGGATGTTCTACCTGTAGGCGCGTATTCATTTCCATAAAGTAGTAGCGATTCTGCTCGTCCACCAGGAATTCCATCGTGCCGGCATTGCAATATCCAACGGCCAGGGCGGCGTGCACCGCTTTCTCTCCCATTTCCTGGCGTATATTAGCGGGTAGATGCATACTGGGAGCCTCTTCAAGGATCTTCTGATTGCGTCTCTGGCAGGAGCAATTACGCTCGCCCAGGTGGATGCCATTGCCGTGTTGATCAAGCAACACCTGAATTTCGATATGGCGTGCTCTTCCCAGGTAGCGTTCGAAGTATATTCCATCGTCATGGAACGCTTCGCGGGCCTCGTTCTGGGCCAGCAAGAACGTATGCTCAAAATCTTCCAGTCTCTCGATCAGACGAATGCCGCGTCCGCCGCCGCCCGCCACCGCTTTCAACATCAGCGGGAAGCCGATCTCTTTGATCGCGCCCAGCCCTTCGCTCAGCGTGTGCAGCACGGGGGTTCCCGGCAACATTGGTAATCCTGCGGCTGCCATCGCCTGGCGAGCCGAAACCTTATCACCCATGATTGCCATCGCGCTGGCGGAAGGACCGATAAAGGCGATGTTCATGTCCTCGCAGATCTCGGCGAAACTCATGTTCTCCGATAGGAAACCATATCCAGGGTGGATCGCCTCGGCTTGCGAGAGGACTGCCGCGCTAAGAATATTCGGGATGTTGAGATAGCTCTTGCCGCTCGGTCCCGGCCCAATACAAATATGTTCGTCAGCCAGGCGTACGGGAAGCGAATCTCTATCTGCTTCTGAGTGGACGATTACGCTACGAATGCCCATTTCGCGGCAGGCGCGAATGACACGCAATGCAATCTCTCCACGATTAGCGATTAAAATGGTACGAAACATACGCAATGTTCATAAAGACTGTACGTCTTTATGTCTCCCTTCCTTGTCATTTATCACCCATATCAATATACCTCTCATAGTATGAATTTCAGCAACCCATTGCATACCAGGCGTGTAAGCGAAACTGAGGATGTGTGCTCGCCCGGCATCGCGAAGCTGGCGATTACCCCAGCGGTAGCAGAATCGGTCAGCAGGCTGATGAAACAGCACGTGATGTATCATAATCAGATACTGTCGAAACATTCCTCTTTCCTACCACATTCCTTCAATTTAAGTGGTTAGTAAGACACATTCATTACATTCCTGATCACGGGTAATTGAAATGCCTTTTTGCTTTTACCATCCTGATATGCCATTCAGTAGCACTTACAGTTGCCACCGAAGGATGTTGGCGGCTCTGCATTTCACACCAAGGATGGAATATCAATCCAGTCGCATGTACTGCCAGGCCTGGAAGAGCAGAATTCATAATGCAAAGGACGAATTTGATGAAACAAAAGAAGCAGCCTCTGCAAGAAAAAAAGCACCTTATGCTTATATGGATCTACTGCATCAGCTTTGTACTTATAACCGTACTCATAACCATTAGCTACTATACACATCTGCTCTTCCTGGAGGTTGCAGCTATTCTTCTGTGTCTGTTCATATCTTTACTTGCAGTTTTCAATCAGGTAGAGCATAAGAGCAAGAAAAGCAATTAGTAGTCAGTCCGGTTTGAGTTTTATGGAAGGATAAAGATCATGCACCTGAGCCCGAGCATCGGCACTGGTAAAGCGCCAGGTGAGGCGCCTGCGCTGCGTGAGGCGAACTGACACTGAAGGTGATCATGGAAAATTCTAAAGACCAGTGTTCCAAAGCTTAAAGGCGCAAGTCCTGTAGACTGAGAATGGCTTCAGTCCGTGAATGTACATTGAGCTTATCGTAAATGCGTGTGAGATACTTCTCGATGGTTTTTTCCTTAAGTCCAAGCATGTGAGCGATGCGAAAGTTTGACTCGCCATGCTTCAAACGTCCTAGCACCTGCATCTCGCGATCAGTCAAATGGCCCACCACGTTTGATATGGAGGCGGCGAGCAATCCGCAAGTATGTAGAGTCAGAAAAATATTTCCCTCAGACACTGCCATAATCGCCTCAGCCAGATCTTGTTCCGAAGCGTTTTCATCGAGTAAACCATGAATGCCGTGTTTCATGAGTGTGTGTGCTGTTTCCGGGTAAAGGTGCTGGTGGATGACGATCAGTCCGCAGGGATTTTGCCTCTCGCGCAGCAACTGTAGCGTCTGAAGACTATCAACCACAGAAATGGATGGGCCAAGGATAATCACATGCACAGTCATCAGGTCTGTAACCGTAAAGACATCCTGTATGTTATTGATGCTGGCGGTAACAACCGTACAGGGGAACGAAGAAACGACATGCTGTAAGGCCAGGCGCACCAGTGTATGAGCTTCAATCAGGATAACCCGGAGTA
>DASSXK010000183.1:0-4945 GCA_035703945.1 Ktedonobacteraceae bacterium
GGTTCCCACACAACCCCCTTCGTGTTGGTATACCAGAGCATGCCATCGCGGAAGCATTGGCGTTGTCCAGCACCAATTGCGGTATTATGGAGCAGAACTGGATCGGAGTGGCACTCAGCTTCTTGAGGCAGATTGTTTGGGTTCCAGGAAGCTGTCGCCAGGATGTACGCTCGGAAGCCGAGGACCACACGAATCCCGTTGGGGGCCGTGAGGGTTTTACCATCATCGTGCCAGCCGGCTGGAATATGTCCTGATGGGCTTTGATTGCCGCCCAGATACAAATTTGCATCTACCGTGCCTGCAATGCCAGGAATCATCGAGGCTCTATCGGTGTATTGCAAATACGTATATTTTGACCAGGGAGGCGGGCAAGGCGGGTGTTCCGTTGGGGTAAATTGCCAATTAGCTAGCGTTAACGGATAACTCGCAAGGCGATTATCCTGCATACGTTCGCGAATATAGCTATCACTTGCATAAAGCGTTGGTTTCTGGCCCCCATAATTTTGTTCTTGCTGGGCTAACCAGTTATAAGCCCATGACGCTGTGGCCTGAGGAACAGACTCTTCAATGTCCAGCATAATGACATCGTTTGGTCGAATCTTGCCGACAACCTGATGTTGATATGCTGCTTCAGAGGCCGCGCTATTATATTGTGGGTAGGCATAGTGATAGAAGATGATGACATCAATGCCAGCATTCAGCGCTCCCTCACGATAGGCCAGAAAGTGTTGGTCGGTAAATCCATTTCCATAGCTTGAGCGCATACTGACACGCGCGATACCATCCCATTGTGCGGCCCAGGTTCGATAGGCTTTCCAATCGATATTGACTGGTTGGTAGACGCTGATATCAACGAATTGTGGTGTCCCTGTCATAATTTTCCCCTCTGATAGTTATTCCTTCATAATCCAGTTTTTTGGGATACAGTGCTGCATACTTCTATCCCTAATACGAGCAGGAACGCTTTTTTTTATGATCATGATTGGAAATTATTCTGTGGGGGGGTCGATCGTATTTTATCTCCTTTTTCCGCTGCTTTTCTGAAGAGTGTGTTATGTGACAGAGAGAGATTTTTCATGGATGGGAGCTAAAAACGAAGAAGATCCAGGAGGCCGCGTGCATACTGCCTCCTGGATCTTTATGAACTTCTCTTTCGCTTACTGTTCCGATTTTCCGGGCTTGCGTGCTCTGACGAAGGCGCTGATAAATCGCCCATCGACATTTTTGCGCTCTTCTGGTGAAAGTGCTGCCATCGAGGCACTCGCTCCACTAGAAGCAATTTCATCAAGGGAATAGCGGCGCGTTACTTCGATCTCAATCTCGATAAAGCCTGCCTCGTGTAAGAGCGAGCGATAGGTCTCCTCGTTGAGTGCGCCAGCGACACAACCGGCCCAGGACTCCATATCGCGGCGGAGGGCTGCTGGCAGCTCGCCCTGTACGACGATATCCGAGACGGCAAAACGTCCGCCTGGGGTCAGGACGCGGCTGGCTTCATGCAATACCTGCCTTTTATCTGCCGAGAGATTGATTACACAGTTTGAGATCACGACATCGACACTGTTCTCAGGCAGCGGGATAGCCTCAATAATGCCTTTCAAAAATCGGACATTTTCAATGCCGGCCTCTTGTCGATTCCGCTCAGCCAGTTCTAGCATCGGATCTGTCATATCGAGGCCGTAGGCGAACCCGGTTGGCCCGACTCGTTTGGCCGAAAGCAGCACATCGATCCCACCGCCGCTGCCAAGATCCAGGACTTTTTCGCCAGGAGATAGCTCAGCCAGGGCCGTTGGATTGCCACATCCAAGCGAGGCCAGGGCGGCGGCCACCGGAATCTGGCCTAATTCCATTTTTGTATATAAATCAGATGTGATGGGATTGTCCTGACTGGCATCAGGTGCGCAACAACTGGAGCTACAGCAGGATGCTGCCTGCTCTGTAGGTGTCCCAAGCACCTGTAAGGCTGTTCGCGCATATCTGGCACTTACTTCTTGCCGTAACTGTTCATCACTTTGAGGAACGATCTTCATGGGTGTTTTCCTTTTTATTTCTGATCACAAGAAGAGCACCGCGCCCCTCTTGTTTGCCTTTGCTTAGAGAGACGGAGCCGGGCAAAAAAGGACGCACCGTCTGGCAATCTCCCTCGTGCTGCTCAGGAGAGCAGGTTGATTGCTCACAACTGGTACAGCGTGATTGATAATCCAGAATATGGCCACGACGATCCAGTTCAAAATGACAGCAGGCCAGGAGTTCTTGTTTAAGCTTTTCTCGGGCGCGTTGCACACGCGATTTGGCCCCGGAGAAGGAGAGTCCCAGACGCTCACCAAACTCCTTCTGTGTCAGACCTTGATATTCAGTCAGGACTAAGGCCTGGCGATCCTGGTCGGGAAGCGCCAGGACCATCGCTCGAACGCACGGCAACAGCTCGCTCACGATGTCATCATCGGGCAACTCATCTGGGAGATCGAGCACTTCCCCAGTTTCCAATGAGGTCATCGCCTGACGGTGACTGCGGTAATGATCGATGATGAGGTTGCGCGTGATCTGGTAGATCCAGCTTTCCAGGCGTCGGGTATCTCTCAGAGCGCTCCCATACTGATGAATTTTGAGAAACACATCTTGTAAGAGATCTTCCGTTGTGGCTTCATCGGCGACACGGCGGCGAATGAACTGGTGCAGGGGGGTGTGAAAGGCTTCCCAGACCTGCTCAGTCGTTGTAACCATCGCTTTTTCTTCCCCTTTCATGGTTTCTCAAGAGAAGACGAAGGACTCGCCAAAAGGACGCAGCATATACCCTTCCTCTGCTTTGATCTTCAAAACCATCCGGCTTATCCTTGCTGCTCCTCCGCTTTGGCGGCGGCATGCAACTCTTCAAGGGAAAATGACGGTGTGTGGGCCAGGAACTGGTCGATTTTTGTCGCGATGAGATCACGGATGTGGCGGAAGGCCGTGAGGCGCTCTGGCTCGGTGCCTGTTACGCGGCTGGGGTCAGGGAAGCCCCAATGAACCTGGTAACGTGCGTTGGGAAAAAAGGGACAGGCCTCCTGAGCCTCGTCGCAGACGGTCACGACCAGATCCATTGGTGGCTGATTGGCAAACGTCTCGATGCCTTTGGCGGCCTGGTCGCTGATATCAATGCCAATCTCCCACATCGCCTTGATTGCCAGGGGATGGACGGTCCGGGGCTGCGTTCCGGCGCTATAGACCTGGAAGGCGGCCCCACCCCGGGCTCGGAGCAATCCCTCTGCCATTTGTGAACGGGAGGAATTGTGTGTGCATAGAAAAAGGACCCGCCACCGGTGTTCAGGCTGTTTCGCGATCTCTGACATCGTTTGGCTCCTTTGTGTCCTCTTGTATCATAGCACATTGCTGGCTGGCTTCGCGCAACCAGCGGTAAACATAGGCTCCGGCGATGGCTCCAACCAGCGGGCCCACGAAATAGACCCATTGTGCCGTCCAGGTCCAGCTAATGAGAGCTGGTCCAAGCGAGCGAGCAGGATTCATCGAAGCCCCACTGATGGGTCCGGCGAAAAGTGCTTCCAGCCCGACAGTCGCGCCGATGGCAATCGCTGCGGCTGGTCCGACCGCGCGCGTATCGGTTGCCATTGCCATAATCACGAACATCAGGAAGAAGGTCAGGATGGCTTCCATCCCGAAGGACTGCCAGGCCCCGCCGCTTCCGGATGGGATCGTACTGCCCAGGGAGACGACATCTCCCAGCAGAAGGCGCAGGCAGGCCGCTGCAAGGGCCGCCCCTGCAAATTGCGCAGCCCAATAGCCAGCCAGGCGATGTACCGGAAAATGGCGCACCAGCACAAATCCCAGCGTGACGGCCGGGTTCAAATGTGCCCCACTGATATGTCCAAGGGCATAGATCATGACCATGATCACCAGGCCAAAGACCAGTCCCACCCCGACATGGGTGATCTGTCCACCCGAGAGCCGATCAATCATGATCGCGCCACAGCCGGCAAAGACCAGGGCAAACGTGCCCAGGCACTCGCAAAGATAGGCCGCCCAGGGTCTCGTATAATTTTTTCCGCCCACTTGTGATGTTGAGGTGGGGACTGGTGTCTGTTCAAGAGTTTTGCTATTCATGGATTCATCCTTCGATTGACAATATATTTGGATTATTGGTAGCAAGGTACATACGTGCTGCCACCAGTCATGTTATGCATTTGAGCTTCGTTTTTAGCTACCTCCTCTGCTGTTGTTCCGGTAACAACAGCAGAAAGCGGATACGAGTCGTTAGTTGAAGGAAGATCTGCTCAAAAGCCTCTGATCGTTCCTCTAAGGACCCCTGGGTCTGGGCGGGATCGGCCAAACTCCAGTGAATGTGTTCGGGATCGCCTGGAAATGTGGGGCATAGCTCACGGACACGGTCGCACACGGTTATAATCGAGTCGAAGGCCTGCCCGGAGAATTCATCGATTGATTTGGCTCGTAGACCCTCAATCTCAAGACCGTGAGACTTCAGGGTCTGTAAGGCCAGCGGATGAATTGTTGTTGGCTGACTTCCGGCACTGGATACTTGAATGTGTCCCTGGCTGAGATAGCGCAGAGTCGCTTCAGCCATCTGGGAGCGGGCGCTGTTTTCCGTGCACAGGAACAGCACACGTCGCGGCTCGCTTTGCAATATTTTGGGATAAGCGGGCACCTCAAAGCCAGAAGCCAGCGCCGGATGCAGAGCGCTACCCGCCTGTTGGTAGAGGGAACGCACGGTCTCCAGGTTCAGACTATAGTAGATGGCACGCTCATCGGCGGTACTGCGGTGCTCCGTTACCAGGTGCTGCTCGTGTAATTTTCGCAGGTGGTACGAAATCAGGTTTTGAGGTTGCCCAAGCAAGCGCATAAATTCCTGGCCGTTATAATCGCTGCGAGCCAGCAGTGTCAGCATCTTCCAGCGCAGGTCATGCGCGAGTAACTTGAGAAAGTTCGGTGCAGAGCC
>DASSXK010000289.1:0-2119 GCA_035703945.1 Ktedonobacteraceae bacterium
ACTTATTTCATCCTACAGATTGATCTTTTGAAAAGCGACAGAGGAGTTTTACTGATGAAACACTCACGAATTGTTTTTATTTTCGCCATGAGCCTGGCTCTGGCTCTTGTTATTGCGGCGTGTGGCTCGTCGACTGGCTCTTCGACGACAACGAGTAGCGGTGGCACTACTCCCACGGCAAGCAGCAGTTATGCAGCACCGACCGCTACAACTGCCACTACCAGCGGTTTGGCATTAAAAACCGCGACGCTGACAGTTGCTGGAAAATCATTGACTGTGCTGACAGATCCAAAGGGGATGACACTCTACTATCGTACTACCGATAGCGCTACGAACGTCTGTAGCGGTGGCTGTGCCACTGCCTGGCCGCCCCTTATAAGCCCCACGCTGCCAACAACGTCGGCCACAGTACCGGGCACATTTACACTGAAGACCAATGCTAATGGCAGCCAGGTGGCGTATAACGGCCATCTTTTGTATACATTCGCAAGTGATACGGCCCCTGGACAAGCTAATGGCGAGGGCGTTGCCAAAATCTGGTTTGTCGCCACAACTGATTTGAAGGCCTAGATCTATCCTGGCGACTTTCCTCTGTCCTGGCAGGCTTCTTTTTAACGCATGACAGAGGCCTGTGAATAGCAGTGGGGACGCAACAGATACAAGTTGAAGTGTTGCGTCTCCGCTTTTCGCTACTTTACACCTTGATAGGTCCCCATCTAATGGATAGCGGCCAACGGATGCTTAGTAGATTGGGTTCTATCGCAGCCCCAGAAGATTTCCCCTGACTTCGGATTGAATTTGCTGCATTCATGACGGGCTTCTCCATTTATTGGGCAGCATGACATTTGTCATACTATACTCCTGATGCACATCACTACCGGATAATCCCGAAATTTGTTATTATATCAACACGTACAAAGCTTATACGATTTGTCGAGAACTCAGGTCTTATCTGCTTGAAGGAGAAATGATCGTGTCCACAAAATCTACGTACATTTTGCTTGCAATTGTTGGCTTTATTGGTATCGTTCTGTTATCCGCTTCCTTTGCCATTAATCCTGGACCCCCTGCCGGTATTTCAAATGCGCAACTGATAGCATGGGGCGCACAGAATGAAAAGCTTATTCAGGCGGGTGCCTGGTCACAGATAGTTGGTTCTTTTTTGCAAGTTGTGTTTATACTGGGCATCCTCTATATTACTGGAGCGATCCGCCGCTTCGTGGGTCTGATTGTGGCAGTCGCGGCTGTCTTGATCATGGGCGTGAGCCTGGTTGAATCATCCTTCTATCTCAGCGCTATCGCGAGTGGCTTGAGCGGCGACTTTGAAGGTCTTCACGTCAGCCTCAACCTTATCCTATCTATCCAACATGCCTATAGTATCATTCCTGCACCGGCGCTGGATGGTGGGCTTGGAGTTGTGTTGCTGACCTCGGCTCTCTTTAAGGGTCTCTTCGGTCGAATTCTAGGGTACCTGGGGCTTGCCTTCGGCGTCATCCTCCTGATCCTGGGTTTCTTTGGTACCTTCACTCCCTTGCAGGGAATGATTGACAATGTGCTGATGGCTCAGCAGGTCTGGCTGCTTGCCGTCTCTATCGCGATTATCATCGGTGCCCGTCACGTTCAGAACAGCCCCGTAGTTAGCCAGACCGAAGCTATCGCTTCTTAAGTCTGAGCGAAGCGAACGATCGCATCGATTCTGGTAGCGCGTTAATTTCTTCATACTACATAAAATGTCCTCCAGCTTTAGGAGGACATTTTATGCTCTATTTTTAAGTCTGGCTTGCTATTAAAAGATACTTCGCAACGGCGCTCTCGTGCCTACTGAACGCTTAGCAAGCAGGCAACATTGGAAGCTTCCCAGATGGAGCGGTGTTAGTAACAATAGTACTGGCTTCTTAAGCGCGTTCAGTCAACGAAGTGAATGGCTTGCAAAGGAAAAATGGTCGCATGAGTGATTTTCTCTTTGATCTTCTACAGCAACATGATGCTGACACAGTCTATGTTTGCCAGGATAAGGCCAGTGGTTTAAAGGCCATGATTGCCATCCACGATACGACCCTGGGACCGGCCGCAGGCGGGATTCGGATGAAACGCTATGCCTCTGAAAGAGAAGCGATGC
>DASSXK010000414.1:0-2327 GCA_035703945.1 Ktedonobacteraceae bacterium
TTGAAAGCTGCCCATCGCCGGGTGTATTAAAGATTGGCTTGTTTTCGCTGGTGACGCTGAAGCGGATCTCCGGATAGGCCAGGGCGTATTGCTCCAGCAGATGGTGACAATGGCTGACTTCTGTATTGCGACTCTTTAGAAACTTCAGGCGGGCTGGAACCGAGCTAAAAAGATTGCGCACTGTGATAATTGTGCCTGGAGGAGAGGCCGCAGCCTTCACCTCCGAAAAGTGGCCGCTGGAGGCGCTGATTTCGGCCGCCTGTTCAGCATCCTGATGGCGACTGACAAGCGTGACCTCCGCGACCGCTGCGATACTGGCAAGCGCTTCGCCACGGAAACCAAGCGAGCGAATTGACTCCAGATCGACGATCTGCGCGACTTTACTGGTGGCGTGACGCGTCAGGGCAAGGGGCAACTCGTCGGAGGGGATACCGCAGCCGTTATCGGTAATCCGGATAAGTTGCAGGCCGCCATTGACCAGATCAACACGGATTTGGGTTGCACCAGCGTCGATACTATTTTCGATCAATTCTTTGACGACTGAGGCCGGTCGTTCAACAACTTCACCGGCTGCAATTTTTGCGGCAACATCGGGTTCAAGTTGACGTATTGGCATAGATTAAATCCACCCCCTGACAAGTATTCTTTTAAATAAGAACGAGTGTTCGGGAAATATTATACCATACGTCCCCTATCTTTCCGCCTGATTTGTGAGAAATGGACAGGGGAAATACCCTAAGGAATAATCTCTGAATTACACTTGTTCACAAAGATAAGAATCCAGCAAAGATGCATAAAAGATGCGATGGGTTGCAAGTGGCTTTGCCCCTTGCCTGGGGCGCGAGGCTGTGCCCTGCTACTCTCCCCTTTCCAAGGAGGCCTTCTTAGGGTTGCAAGGGGCGAAGCCCATTGACTGGGGCGCGGGGCTGTGCCCCGCTACTCCCCCTCCCTCGCCGCCGCAGGCGGCATCTTATCAAGCGCATACAGTCAACGAAGTGAATAGCTTACGATAAATCCGTCATATCCAGAGAAAAGTAAGGTACTTACCTGATGCTCTCTCCACACAATTTGCTATAGTATTAATAATTGCACCAGAATGGATCTATGGATCAATAATTCAATCAGCAGGTGGAAGAGAATGGAACATGGAGTATCACCAGTCGAGGAGACGATGAATGCAGAGCTTTAAACCAGAGGTAATATCTATTGCGGACGCTTGCCTGGGAAGTTTGCGTGGGCGTTCCGCCCTGATCATTGGGCCAGAGGAACTACGTCGCCCCTATGTGCTGTTGCTGGAGCAGGCAAAAATGAAGCACGTCTACCAGGAAGACACGCCACAGCATATCTCTCCTCTTCTTCGATCAGTCCAATTGTTGCTCAGTATTCCTTCTCAAAATCCACAAGAATCGACCGTCTCTGCTGTTTCAATTGCGATGGGTTGTGACAATCGTCAAACCCCGCTCTTTATCTTTGATCTGGCGGAACAGTCATCCGTTGAAGAGATGGTGGAGCTGCTTCCGATGGTCTGTCTGTACACACCAGACGATTTACGCCATATACTTACTAAGAAGCGATATACGCATAAGATCGTTCACAATTCTTCCCTGGCAGGCCGGGGACAGGCTGCCAGCATTGCGCGAAGCTAGCCAACTTTAGCTGTCGCCAAAAAGCTGCTATAATGAAGAGGATTTGAAGCACGCCAGATAAAATGTACTGCTGGTCGAAGGAATTCTACAGAGGACTCGATGGAAGTTATTAAAATATCACCCCGTGGCTATTGCTATGGTGTTGTTGACGCGTTGAAGATCGTGCGACAGGCCGCAAAAGATGACAGCCTACCACGTCCCATCCATATTATCGGCCTGATTGTCCATAACCGTCACGCAATCGAAGAGCTGACAAGCCTGGGAGTAGTGACGCTTGATGGTCCTAATCGTGTTCATATTCTGGAGCAGGTCACTGAAGGAACTGTCATCTTTACCGCTCACGGTGTTGCTCCCGAAGTGAAGCAGCGTGCCCAGGAGCGTGGACTCTATTGTATCGACGCGACCTGTCCCGATGTCACCAAAACCCATGACCTGGTCAATGATCTTGTTTCTATCGGATACCATATCATCTATATTGGTAAAAAGGGTCATCCCGAGCCCGAAGGCGTGGTTGGTGAAGCTCCTGGCCATGTCAGCCTTGTGGAAACTGAAGCCGATGTAGATGCGCTTCAGCTCTCACCAGAACAGGAAAAGAAGCTGGCCGTCTCGACTCAGACAACCCTCTCACAATGGGATACCCGCCGCGTGATCCTCCATATCAAGGATCGTTATCCCCAGGCA
>DASSXK010000569.1:0-6624 GCA_035703945.1 Ktedonobacteraceae bacterium
GAAACAGCTCACTCAGCAATCTCTATGAGCTTAAGTCTCCTCCGGTTCCCAAAAATCAATTGACCGAAATGGGCTGGGAGGTCTATCCGCAGGGACTCTATACCATCCTTACAAGACTACACACAGAGTACAAAGTGCCTGCCATCTATATCACCGAAAACGGTGCGGCCTTCGCGGACACTGTGGCGGCCGATGGTGGGGTGCATGATCCTCGCCGTGTGGCTTATCTCCGTTCCCACCTGGAGCAGGCCGGGCAGGCTCTAACGGAAGGTGTGCCGTTGAAGGGATATTTTGCCTGGTCGCTGATGGATAATTTTGAATGGGCGCAGGGGTATAGCAAACGCTTCGGGCTTGTTTATGTGGATTATGCCACCCAGAAGCGGATCATCAAGGATAGCGGTCGCTGGTACCGCGAGACCACCCGTTCGGGGAATGTGGAGCATTAGCCTCAGTGCTTGAGGTTGCACGTGAAACCTTAAGCCATGTTGTACGTTGTTTCGAGCAAAAAAGTGGGAGGAACCTTGTGACAGGCTCCTCCCACTTTTTTTATGTTTAAGCCTTTTGCATCGTTTCTTCCACGACCGCTGCCATTGCTTTAATAAACAAAGGCGAGGTATTCAGGGAGCGCGTGCGGGCAAACTGGATACCATGTTCTTCGGCCTGCTCGCGTGCGCCGATCTCGATATCGTAAAGAATTTCCAGGTGATCGGCCAGGAACTGCACCGGGGCAATCAGGACATGGCTTTTGCCCTCGGCTTTGAGAATCGGCATCACATCCGCGAAGTCTGGTTTAAGCCACTCCTCGGGTGTATGGCCCGCGCTCTGGTAGCAGAACATCCAGCGATCAGCAGGCAGATGAACCTTTTCCGCGACCCGTGCCGCCGTATCTTTCAGGTTATCGATGTAGACCGGCTCGCGTTCGACGACCGGTTTGGGCATACTATGGGCGCTAAGCAGCACCGGAACCTCGTCCCGAACCTCTTCGGGGAAGCCATTTAGTGCCTCCTCGACGCGCTCGGCGATTGCGGCCAGGAAGTCCGGCTGGAGGTGCCAGTCTTCGGCAATCACCAGCTTGAGATCGTCACGTCCCAGCTCCTTGACGGCTTTGGTGAGTGTGTTCACATACCCGCTCATGATGATTGGCGAATATTGAGGTGACATGATAATCCCAACGATCGTATCGACATCCTTTGCCAGCTCTGGCACAAGGTCGGCGACGTATGGTGGGGCAAAGCGCATGCCTGCCACGACTTTAAAGTTTGGCCCTGCGGGATGCTGCTTGTTCAGCTCTTCTTCCAGCGCGGCCGCCTGCGCCTGCGTGATTTGCAGCAGAGGGGAGCCGCCAATTAGTTCGTAACGGCGACGAAATTCTTTAATCAGCGCTTCTTCAGGGTCGCGTCCACCGCGAATGTTTTTCAGATAGGGTACAAGATCATCCAGGGTCGCTGGTGAACCATAGGTCATCAGCATAACGCCGACACGTGATGGAGTTGACATTGTTTGTTATTTTCCTTTTTATTTTCTTTTTTGCGTTTCTGTCATTTTTTCATGGGAAAGATGTCGCCTGCGGCGGCGAGGAAGAGGGAAAGAATTACTGGGGCACAGCCCCAGTCCCCAGTCAAGGGGAAAGCCCCTTGCAACCCCCTGGCTACTCGATCGAATGAGCGTTGACAGGTTTTTGTTTGTAAGCGAGCAGACTCCGTATGCACGGCATCAACCAGACGGCGTAGGAGATCGGGATCGGTCTGACCCGCGACGCCGTGACCGAGATTGAAGACATGTCCCGCCCGGTTGTTGGCCCGGCGCAGGACATCTCGCATACCCGCTTCGGTCGCTTCCCAACCTGCGAGCAAGCGTGTCGCATCGAGATTCCCCTGGATGCCGTGATCATAGCCGATTCTGGCCCAGGCCTCGTCGAGATCATAGCGAGAATCAACGCACATCAGGTCGCCGCCGGCCTCGACCATCAGGTCCAGGATCGTTGCATTGCCGGTCGCAAAGTGAATCGTTGGGGCGTCCGTCTCTCGCTTGACGGCATCCAGAATGCGTTTCGAGTAAGGGAAAACAAATTCTTTATAGGCGCTGGGGCTGAGATTTCCGACCCAGCTATCGAAAAGCTGGACGGCATCCGCGCCCGCCCGCACCTGAGCAACCAGGTAGTCCGCCATGACGGTTGTGATCTTCTCCATCAGGGCATGCCAGATTGCGCTCTGCCCATACATCAAGGATTTGGCATAGAAATAATCGCGAGAGGGGCGTCCTTCGATCAGATAGCCTGCGAGGGTGAAGGGTCCACCACAAAAGCCGATGATGGCCTTCTGATTTCCCAGGGCCTGACGAACCATGCGGGTTGCTTCCAGCACAAAAGGCGTGCCTTCCTCAGGTGAAGTGACGCGCAGAACATCGACGGCCTCCATCGTGCGAATCGGGTGATGGATGATCGGGCCAACGGCGGGATCGATCTCCAGCGAGACTCCCATGCCTTGAATTGGCAACATAATATCGGCGTAGAGAACGGCGGCATCCACGCCCAATCGATCGACGGGCAGGAGGGATACTTCGGTACAAAGCTCTGGCGTGCGAGCGATTGTCAGGACATCGTATTTTGCGAGGAGCTCCCGATATTCGGGAAGACAGCGCCCGGCCTGGCGCATAAACCAGACAGGCGTGGCGTCCGGCTGACGCAGGTGGCAGGCATCCAGGAAACGTGCTAACCCGGTATGCTGCGGGGCTGTGGCAGGAGATATATCTTGTTGCATAACGATTTTCTGTTCCTTACTTCTACAATCTGCTGGTGTGTTCGGACAGGCTGCTTTAATCTACTGCAAGCTTTGCCCCTGGTTTTCTTGAACACAACCACACATATAATAGCGTGAGTCGCCGGTGATGACAACCCGAAAATTAGCAAAAACTATAGAAATCTGTATGGATCGGCCAGAAAAGCGCAGAATTTCGGGATTTTGTGATAACCCTGTGAGAATATCCGCTAGTTCCTTTGGGGGAGCATCTTCCTGCTAGAACCATATCTTTTCGTCAGATTCAAGCAAATGGGCCTGGGAAGCCAGGATAGAGGATATAAAGGCAAGAATGCCAGATATTTGGTCTGGTATTCTTGCCTTTCTTGACTCCTGGCACAACGTGATTCGATGATCATCAAGCCTGAGACGAAGCCGTTACAACCTGTACTTCGGTGTACACTTTGGAATTCCGTCGTACGTGTGCATTTTGTGTGGGCAACTCAACCCACAAGCAAACGTCATCAAACCACAAGCACTTCTTGACCGGGAACAGGGAGTTGCCACAAAAGTGTGCCATCACTGGCCCTCACCGCATAGAGTGCGGCATGAGGATTAATACCACCATTATCGTCCGTTACGAGATCGTAGAGTACGCCGCCAACATTGAGAATGGTGTAACCGGCACCAAAGTGAAGACCAGGGACACTAGAGTTAAAGTGCCAGAGTATTGCGCCATCCTTCGCTCTTAGGGCTACCAGATCCGTATACACATAAGCCCTATGCATGTTCATATTGGTATGAAGATAGAGCACATTAGAGGTTGTCTGTGTAATGTCGGCGTCGAAGGGCTGTTTCCAGACCACCTTGCCAGTACGCGCATCCAGCGCGTAGACATGGTTATCTGTCGCAGGACAATAGATCATATCACCTAGAAAATACAGACCTCTCAACCCATCGCCTGTTGAAGGGATTGAGTATTTCCTGAGGGATTTTCCTGTATGAAGATCAAATGCATAAATCCAATCATGATACTGGTAGAGATGAAATGTTATGTACATCACGTCATTGTGAATATATGGCCCATCTACTATGTAAGCGTTTTTCATGCTGGTAGATGTATGCCAGAGAGGTTGGCCGCCAGGAAGTTGGACAGCATAAACTTCTGCGGTAGTTCCAGAATGGTCGCCATAACTATTCATATAATAGAGGACATTCTCATCGAAGCTCGAATAATCCAATCTTGCAAAACCCGGCAGCTTCAGAGTCGCTTTGATTGCTCCATTCGCAGGATCTAAACCATAGAGCACTTTCTGCTGATTCATGAGGGGACGTCCGTTGGCGCCAACATAGAGATTTACATAGAGCAACCCTCCAGACAAAGTAGGCTGAAGTAAGCTGCCGCCCATTGTCATAGGAAACGGAGCAAAGGTACGAGACCAACGCATTTTCCCATTTTGTGCGTTTATTGCCACAATCGTATTAGCCTTATCCAGCAGATAGAGATTATCACCTAAGACCTCGGCTTGAGGTGGGAAAACCGGAGTCATTGGAGCAAAACCATGATAGATATGTGCCAGATGCCACAGCACTTTATGCGTCTGGAGATCGAGCTTGTCTATTCCATCTTTCTTGAAAAGATAGATCCCATGAGACACAGACGGCTGTTTTCCGATTTGGCCAGGGCGCGTGCTATGTAAGACCCAGAGCAAACTACTCACGAGGAGCGCCGCCACCAGCACGGCGGCAATCAGGGCCAGTCGTGACGGGGTGGCCTGCCTGGATGAGTTTGTCGGGCTGTTCGTTCGTTTCATCTGTTGAGATCTCCCTTGATAGCTCCTTTGCCACGTGTGCGCTTGCCCGTTGGCAAAAGGATTATTTCCCTCGTGTGCTGTAGCCTCGTCGAGATGAGTGCTATATGCCACGTCAGTTTCATCGGTGATATGCCGTGCCAGCCTCTCCCACACGCGTTCACCCGATTGCGTGTAGCTGCTATAGACATCCCGCAAATCCTTTAACAGATGTGCCTCGGGGGCGTCGATGCTTTCGGGCTGAGGCCTGATCTGTGCGAAGTCGTTGATCTGCTCTTCGACAGATTCTGGCCGAAAATGCTTATTGCGATTATTCATGGTGGCTTTCCTTCCTCCGCTGTGTATACATGCCTCGCAAGAGATTGAGTGTGCGGGAAAGCATGGTACGGATCGCACTATCGCTTTTGTCCAGGCGGGTCGCAATCTGCGCACATGGCAGTTCGTCAGCGAAACGCAGGCGCAGAATCTCCTGCTGAACCGTTGAGAGAGACGCGAGGTGCGCCTGGAGCTGCGCCAAGTCTTCCTGATGGAGCACCGTTCGCTCTGGCGTGAGATGACTTTCGTCACTCAACATCTCTGCATTGCCCTCCAAGAGGAGCGTGGGACGCCGGGTTGCACGTCGGTAAAAATCCACGCATTTGTTGTGGGCCACCCGCCTCAGCCAGGCCTCCTGGTGTTGCTCGTCCATCTGTAGCAGCGTTCTACTCTCCAAGGCAGCAAGAAAGACGTCCAGCAAGATATCTTCCGCATCCTCCCGCGAGGAAATAGACTGGCCAATAGCCGTAAAAAGCCCAAGCCAGTGACGTTGATAAAGCCTGCCCACCGATGTATTATTCACATCTGGCAGGTTAGTTGACCGTTGCATCATGCACTTCTCTCCTCACCTATTGTTTGAGATCTCATCCTATACTCGCTCTAGCTCACCAAATGTTACAAAGAGAGAAATCCTGGTATCTTTGCCGTTTTCTCCTGCTCCCTTCGAGACAGCCTGGTAGAGACATGACGCACAAGATGCAAAGGGGAAAGCCATCCGTCACTCCCCCTCTGTGGATACTCCGTTCTGGCGGGGTTTGAGAGAGTTCACAAAAGGACCTGCCCACGGGATGGGTATTGGCTGCGTGAGGAATAATTGCAGAAAGTCAGGAAACCTTGGACAGAGCCTGAGAAGCCAAAACTGATGTAAAAGAACGAGGATGGGTATCTGAGCCGAGGGCGCTTCATTTTGAGGTTCGTGCAATTCGGGCATTGTGGTTAGAGCAGTATGCAGAGGTACAAGAAGCGGTCAAGTAAGAACGCATTCTGAGAAGCGAATGGGAACGACAGAGAGCGAGAAGGCATCTTGTGGCACTCAATGATTCTGAGCCAGACCTGCCCCCTTTTGATCGATCAAGGCGCAAAGACAGATCAAAAAAGGTGATGGATGAAAAGATCCAGGGCTTTTGGCCCTGCCTGGACTAAACGCCGTCGAGCTGCATCCTGGAGAGGTGAGGGAGTCGCTTGTTCCCCTTGTTTGATCTGGCCCATCTCGACCAGGCGTTGAAACTGGTCGGCGGTGAGCGTTAACGCAGTCCCACCTCCGACTGAAATGCCAGGACCGATTTATGGTTCAGGCAGGAAAAGATATTCAACAATTAACAAGGCGTTATATCGATCTGAGCCAGGCTTGCTGCTGCCTTCCTACGTCCAGTAGTTGAACGACTGGCGCAGGATTGAAGGCAGTTCGATGTGCCGATGCGTAGACAAGGATGATGATAATTGCGATCAGCAACAATATGATAATCCCGATTAATGCCATGATGAGTAAACGGCTGGATTGCGGCTGCTCTGCCAATGGTTGGGACTGAGAGCTCCCCGGCTGAATGATCGTCTGATAGCTTCCCGACGTGGGTTCTATGGCCGGATCTGCGGGTGTCTGAGTCCTTAGAGAGTCGGAGTTCATTTCCGGTACTGTATCCATCGGGCCTGAAACGTTGCGTCTTGTCGAGCGTGGGATGGCATGGCGCAGCGATCTCAATGGAGGCATTGGCGGTAGACTGCTACGTGTAAATTTGCTGAAACGTTTTCGACGGGCCGTTGCT
>DASSXK010000586.1:0-7243 GCA_035703945.1 Ktedonobacteraceae bacterium
ATGAGAATCGTTGCATAGCTCTGGCTTAAAGGAGATAGTGATGAATATATCCGCGATCCTGTTGATCTGTGGACTATTGATTGTTGCTGTCTTACTTCTGTTTGTTCCAACTCCACGTTCCTGGAGGAAAGCAAGTATCCCTGTTGATCACCACCCCGCCCGCCCGATTTTTCGTGATGATGATCGGTATTGGTCAGGAGGTCTTTTATATAACAATCCCGACGACCCGGATTTGTTTGTCTCAAAGAGATTCGGGATTGGGTGGACGCTTAATTTCGGCCACCCACAGAGCAAACTGGTCATCATCGGAACATTATTGTTCCCCCTGATATTGACTCTCTTAGGGGTTCTTCTAACCGGGTCTCTGCATCCAAATGGATGCCACCCATCGGGATGCAACTAGACGCCTTAAAAAATGCCGGGGTAAGCTAAGGTAGTGAGGCCCGACGTATCCTTGTATTCAGGGTCGTAACCAGAGCAAGAATCATCAGCCAGGCCCCAAACAGCAACGTACTATCTTTTGCCCCGATTGTTTGAATCAGGATTCCGCCAAGAATTGCACCTAAGGATTGGCTTCCCTGCATCACAAGTTGTACGGTACTGCTCATTCGACCCCGCATGCTAGCAGGCGTTGCCATCAGCCGATAGGTATCCAGCGAAATGGTGTAGATTGGAGCAATAAACTCCTCTGCGGCCGCGACCAGAGCCATGATAAGCAACGTTGGGGCAATGGCGTAGAGCGGAAACATCAGCGCCTCCAGCCAGAGTGTGCAGATGGCAATGGTCCCAAAGCGAAAGCGTTTACGCGTCCAGTTACTGGCAAGATTTCCCAACAAGGCACCAATCCCGGCGGCCGTAAAGATCGCGCCGATTCCACTGGGAGAGGCATGCAGGTTCTTTGCCAGAATCAAAATCAACAGATAGCCTGCCCCATAACGCAGGCTATCCGCTCCATTCACCAGGGTTAAAAACCGGAGTAGTGGCTGTTTCCACAACCAGCTAAAACCTTCAATGATAGCCTGGCGAAATGGCTGTCGGGCCTCTTGCTGGCTGTCCCGGAAATTTCCGCGAATCAGCCTCAATGACAGCACCGAAACGCCAAAGGAAAAGGCATTGGCCAGGAACGGGATGACTTTACCCAGACTATAAAGTGCGCCGCCAATCAGCGATCCAGCGACCCGCACACAGGTATAGGCAGCCTGCGATTGGGATAAAGCCAGCGGAAGCTGCTCTTGTGCTACCACATCAGGTAATGCAGCGGCGTTGGCAACATTAAAGATTGCTCCTAAAATGCTCGCAAGTATGACGACGAGATAGATCAGAGGCATTGTGAGTATATGTAGCCAGAAAGCTGCTGGAATTACCAGCGCAAACAGCGCCCTACCACTATCGCAGACGATCATCGTTACCTTGCGGTTCCAGCGATCGACCAGCACACCTGCAATCGGGCTAACCACAATCATTGCAACGGCATTCAATCCGATTGTGAGTCCGGCCTGGACTGCCGAGCCGGTGGTTGCCAGAATAAAAAGTGGAAGCGCCAGAAATTGTTGCTGATTTCCGATAAAAGAAACAACTTGCCCACCCAGCAAAAGCACGTAATTCTTATTATGCCAGAGAGGCGGCCTCTTGGCTTGATCTTCGTGAAATTTCATTGATAAAGCTCCATACAGATGTCAGAAGACATCGAATCTCTATAAAAAGGTCGCAGGCAACACTTTTGCATTGCCCAACGGCCTTTTTGCTGTATGGAGAAAAAGAAAAACCGCAGGCGACGCAATTTGTATCACCCACGGTCTAATGTTTTGCTAGCACCTACTTATGCTTGTGCCAGCCGCTCTTCCTAAAAAAGGGCATAGTACGACCCTGGGCCACACAAATTGCGTCCACACAGGCGTAACGAGACCGAAAGCTCCACCCTCGGGCGTGCTTCGCTGTCGCATCAATCATACAGAAACCCTTTCAGCTCTTCCTAACATCGAAGAAGCTCTCACATGTATTTAAGCGGTATAGATATGGATGAAGATACCAGATCCGATAGTGTCTGTCAACGGGGCTATTCCTTTATTTAACCAGCAAATATGGCCGCATCATCTCATTATCCTCGTGGTCAAGAATATGGCAGTGCCAGACATAGCCAGGACCGACGGTCGGATCAAATGGGTAGAGATTCTGCCCGGCTTTGACACTATCGATCGGGGTATTTATTGGAGCCCAGCGCAGAACGAGGCGTGTCAGGCCTTTGGGATAGACTTTAATCGTATCTTTCCAGCCAGCTTCATTCGAATCGGGCAGCATAGGTATATCTCTAAGATAGGGTGTAACATCGGGATTTCCTCCAATCGCTCCCTGGCCATTAGGAACCAGGTAAGGACGCGGCGGTCCAAAGCCGGGAATATAGGTGCCAGGCGCATACTTCACCAGCCCCCAGGTCCCGTTTTTTTTGAGGCCAGCATAAGTTCCACCAGGGAAGTAAGAGTTATATTTATTCCGGTACCGATCCACATCGATTTCCTGACGGTTGATGAGCTGAAATTGCAGGAGATGCACATGGATGGGATGAGCATCCATTGTCAGGTTTACAATCTCCCATTCCTCAGTCGCACCCACCCGGGGAAGCTCGGTGACATGATCCCCCTGGCTGTCCGGACGCGAACCTGGAATGGGCATCTTGGTTCCTTCGCGCAGGCCATCCCATTTACTATTATTGAGCAAAACTTCAATCGGTCCACCCGGTCCTTCGACCTCGACCAGCACCAATTGTCGTTTCACGGTAGGAGTGACGCCCTTTGCCAGTTTGCCTTTGTCAGGGTTTGCCAGGCGCACAATTGCGGGGGATTGATTTTTTTGCCCGCGCAAAGGGGCACCAGTGCTGGGATTATAGGTAGTATCGGGGCTGGACAGCTTGTGGCTCACCCGAAATTGCATGATATTGGCTGTGGTTGCCGGATCAGGTGCATTTCCAGAAGGATAGGGTGCCGGCGCATCGTTCATCAAAGTGAATTTCTGACCCTTCCAGCCAGCGAAATCAATCAAAATATCAGCCCGTTCGGAAGGGGCCAGGAACAGCTCAAATTGGTTCGCTGTTTGCGGATTATTTAACATCACTGGATGATCAAGCAGGCCTCCATCAGTACCAATCTGCCAGAAAGCCGGACCAGGGTCCTGGGTATCCGCGTTCACCAGACTCATTCGAAAGAAACGCGCATTCGAGCCATTGACGATGCGGAAGCGATAGCGGCGCGGCTCGACCTCCAGATGGGGCCAGCTTTTGCCATTCACCACTATCACATCACCAAAAAACTCAGGAATCCAGAAGGGATGCACGCCTGGATTGGGAGGAGGACCGTTCAGACCGGTTGGATTGTTGGCGGGTGTGCCATCCGGGAAGAGCAGTTGCCCATTGGTATCAAACTGGCGGTCTTGAAGAATCAATTCAACTTCCTGATCACCAGCCGGTAATCCCAGCGGATTATCTGGTCTCCCGGTATCATGCCCATCGCGTAAAAGATACATAGCGGCGAGTCCTGAAAAAACATTTATACGGGTCAGGCCGAGCGCATGATCATGAAACCAGAGTGCGGTAGCCGGCTGGGAGTTGGGATAGCGATAGACTGCGGCATTGTCAGAGGTGGGCGTATGGCTGTAATACTCTTTGCCATGACGACCATCGGAGGTAAACCACTGGTTGGGGCCACCATCAGAGAATGAGGGAACTTCTGCTCCATGCAAGTGTATAACGGTTGGTATCGGACCTTTATAGGGCGTTCTCGGCCCTCTCATCTCCAGCGCCTCAGCCATCTGCATCTGCTTCAGGGGATCAGCCCAGTGGACGGTTTGATCAATTGTAAATAATGACTCCAGGTGAGAATGGGAGTGGAGGGGCAAGTCGTTTACATAGGTGATTGTGGTGGGTGTGCCATGCTGCGCTTCAACGGTATGGCCGGGGAAGGAAGCCGGTTTGTGGCCTATTTTATATCCCCAAACATATGTTCCCGCTTTATATGGAGCTTGAAGTGCTGAGTAGACACTGCCGGGCAAGATTTTCTGCTGGAATTCCAGCATCCGGGCTTGAAAAGCGGCATCAGCTACTCTCTTACCCGCAAACGTCGGCAACGGCTCAACAAATTGCGGAATGTTCGCGCCAGGAAGAGGGATCTGGGGAACCTGACTCGCAGCAAGGGCGTTCCAGACAGAGGAAGAAGTCAAAGCTCCTGCTCCTACCAGCGCTCCCATGACGAAGAATTGTCTCCTTGTGAGCATGAATATAGTTACCTTTCTAAGTGATTGTTAGAATTGGGTTCTTCTTTTCAGTCGGCATTCTTCTAAGTTCCGACATTCTCAAAAAAGAGGTGTTTCCTCTATACTACTATCGTCACCAAAAAAGAGACAAAACATGGTCAAACCATGTTTTGTCTGAAGAAAATAACTCGTGCCAGAGACGGGATGAAATAAGATTCTGGCGGTCAATAGGGCCTGAATCTATACCAGTGGCAGCGCCATCACAAGCGGCGGATCGGTTAGCAGTGGCGGACGCAGGGTCAAATCTGGATCGCCATAGACACGACCATTCCGAATAATAAGTGGACGTGCACCTTTGCCAACCAGAAAATCTTTGCCAGGCAGAAAGTAGGATTGGAGATTTGGGGCAATGGGAAAAGCAGCCGCGAGGAGGTGGTAAATGCCGTCTGGAATATCATTGATAAGGTAGAGGCCGGGCGTGTTAATCATCGTACAACGTATGGGGGCGGCCTGGGGAATGGGTTTGGAGAAAAGGCCGATGTAGATCGCTCCCCTGAAGTTTTCGGGAGCATTGACCTGACCCAGAAGCATATTGTACTTCCCCTGTTGTACAACCGGGTTTGCAGCTCCCCACTCAGAATGTTCTTGCGGAGAGAGCTCAAATTCATGCGCTCGCTGGCGAAGATGGCGCGGAGATAAACCCACGAGTTGCGTGAAACGGCTCGTAAATGAGCCTGTACTTGTATAGCCAACTTCAAAACAGACATCGATAACGCTGAGAGGCGTGCTTAACAACAAACTCCGCGCCTTCTGAAAACGTAACGCCGAAAGAAATTCACCGGGCGGAATCCCAACAATCCGCCGAAAAATACGATTAAAATAATAGGGACTCAGACAAGCGACTGAGGCCAGATCTTCAAGTGTTAGCAGTTCTTGCATATGGGTATGCATGACTTGAATAGCATGTTCAACGGCCTGGGTATGGATAGCAAATGTATCGCTTATATCTCTCATTGCAAGGAGATCAGATGTGAGTGTTTGCATAATTTTCCTCTCGTCACCTTGAACTATCTTCAATAAGCTATTCTTTTTGACGTGTGAATAGGTGGTAAATTTTGAAGAAAATTTGTTCTTTTTTTAAAATTGCATCTGATTACCACTTGAACGATCCGGAAAATAATACCTATTCGAAAGGGATAACTCGATGAAACACGCTTCATTGCAATCAGAGCAAATCGGAGCCAGCCGTGCTTTTGCCTTCCAGCGTATCAGCCTTGCGGCTTGTATTATGCTGGCACCGATCTCGATTACACTCTACCTTGTCACCTGGGAAGGAAATCTACGCGCGCCGCTCATACTGAGTGCAACAGCCAGTCCGAGCGCAAACACACTCCATCTCATTGGTGCAATGGCTGCTTCTTTCTTCTTACCCTTGGGATACCTGGGTATGTCACTGCTGGGGATGCGACGCGCGCCCTGGTTAGCCACTATTTCGGCGGCTCTCTCTCTGATTGGTTGGATTCCCTGGTCCGCACTCGTAGCACTTGACGATCTGGCCTATGATCTCAATCGGGGAGGCCTTACGCCACAACTTGCTGCTATCTGGACACATTTCAACGATGATGCATTCATGACCACCTATCTACTCATCTACGTTCTTGGTCATCTATTCAGCGCTGTGCTGATTGGTTTTATGCTGGGACGATTACGCCTTGTTCCCACCTGGGCAGCCTGGGCATTTGCCCTTACCAGTCCGCTCACTATTTTGATCTTTCCCATCCATAATCTTATCTTCCAGGATCTCCTCAAATATCTGATCTGCGCGCTTTGGATCATTGGGGCAGCTCCAGCGGCCCTCGTGATGCTCAAAAATAAAGATCATGTACAGCCAGCACAACCTGTGTTCCCACTTTGAAGGAGAATATTACGGACCCTTTTCATGATATGATACCGGAAGTTTTTTTTAGGTATCAGACAAGCCTGGACAAACAAGCCAAGGAGCTAGAAAATGAATAACACCAGCAACCGCTACAACGAATTTGCTGCTGAATATGCCAAAAGGGTTACGAAGCGCGAAGAGGCTGGAATTGAGCAGGAGCAGGATGGCGTTACGGGTCCTCTGCTCAACCTCATTGGCGATGTCTCCAACCTCAATGTCCTGGATGCAGGGTGTGGAGAGGGCTATCTTGCACGAATCCTGGCCAATCGCGGTGCCAAAGTGGTCGGAGCTGATATCGCGCCTGCCTTAATCAAGATTGCATTGGAAAAAGATCCCAAAAGGCATATTACCTACCTGCATGCGGACCTTAGCCAGCCCTTGCCTCACTACCAGCAACACTTTGATCTGGTTGCCAGTCACCTCGTTCTCAACGACGTTCACGACTACCAGGGCTTTCTCCGCTCTCTGGCAACAAGCCTCAAGCCAGGAGGGCGTCTGGTACTCTCAATGAACAATCCCTACTCTTATATAGTCCGCAATCATCTTAGCAATTACTTTGATTCAGGCAAGGCCGTCTCGTATCGCGGCATGGCAGAGCAAGGAGTCAAAGTACATTTTTATCAACGAACCCTGACAGAATACCTTGATGCTGGCTTTAGCGCAGGTTTGCAGCTACAACGGTTGGTGGATCTCCCCACGCTACAATCTATCTTAGATAAACCAACCGACAAACTGCTTCCCCAGGGCTATCAGTTCCCCTACTTTATGCTACTAAGCTTTCAAAAACCACGATAGATTGGCTCTATTCCAGAGATGATAGCGAGGTGATCCTACCTCCGAGGCTAAATTAGAGCAAGATCCGAGAAGTTTTTTTCACTCTTAGCAGGTATACTTGAATAGTATCAGGTCATGAACACCCGAACCATGACGATCAAAAGAAACAGATTTTCACTCACAAGGAGATGCATATGCTCACAAAAATTGGCACAATCACAGTCGGCGTCACCAATCAGGACAACGCGCTCGATTTTTATGTAAACAAACTTGGTTTTGAAAAAATTG
>DASSXK010000668.1:0-5664 GCA_035703945.1 Ktedonobacteraceae bacterium
AAAATGCCACCAAAAAGAGCAGAAATAAGAACAGGCCCGGAAAAGTCTCGCGAGTTGAAAATAAATAGCGCCAGTTCGTAGACTCCCCCAATAAAAAATACGATGCTTACAACAAGCAATATTGTACCTGGTTTTACAGGCATGAGTTTACTCCTCATTGGATGAAATTGGATCTCATCGGACTCAGGAATCATCGAGCCCTTTTACTTTGCTGAAAGGCCTGCCATGCTCCATAAAAAGATTCAAAAGCGGCAAACCCAAACAGTAATACCAGTATTACATGTTGATTGGCATCACCAAAATCAAAGTAGATTACCAATACCGTTAAGAAGCAGAATGCCGCAATCAGAAAACCGATAACTCTAAACATCCCAAAGCCTTTGCCTTTCTTTCACAATGACTTACTAAGATCATGAATTACATTTCATTGTTATATACCAGTCTTAGCTGCCTGGATACGTGTTAACATAGGGCATTGAACTTAAGTTATGCTTTGCTTGATAAATATGATTTATCTATATGAACCTGTATTCTTTTTAATACAACATACACATGTGGCACGTTATGAACGGATAAAATGATACAAAGTGATATATGTTGTTGGATAGGATTCCACCTTTGTTTTGGGGCAAAGAATTGTGCGAACCTTGTTATGATGAAATCAGAGGCAAGCATCCGGAGATTTTGAGGAAAAATCTGCTTTTTTTGTTGAGGCAGGCTTAGATGTCCAATGACCGACTGTGCTGTGATACAATAGAGGTGATAACAGGATACTCTTAAAATCTCCCGCTATTTGCTTTATAATATGTCTCAGCGTAGGTGAATTCAAGACGCTTATTTATCGTCCTACCGAAAATCCCCATTAAGGCACGCCACCAACCCAATTCGGCGTAGAAGGAGAGGAATGTAGCGCACCAGGCCGATGAACTGGTTTTCCATGTAGTCTTTTATGGAATTTCAGAAAGAGGACATTCAGTATGAGCAGCAGTCTTAACTTCGATAACACAAACCGCATGATGACGGAAGACCGCGTGTTTGCTCCATCCGAAGATGTTGTGAGCAATGCTAATCTCACTGCGTACATGAAGTCCAAAGGCTTTACCGATTACGAGGCGTTTTACAAGTGGTCGCTGGAGCATCGCTTTGAGTACTGGGACGATCAGGCCAAAGAGCTCCACTGGTTTGAACCCTGGAAAACGACCTTCGAATGGACCAATAAGCCTTTCTTCAAATGGTTTTCTGGCGGAAAGTTCAACATTGTCTATAACTGCCTTGATCGCTTTATGGATACGCCGACTCGTAATAAAGTGGCTTTTCATTGGGAAGGCGATGATGGCAGCACCCGTACCCTCACGTACGAGGATCTTTATGTCCTGACCAATCGGATCGCGAAAGTTCTGCAAAACCTGGGCGTTAAAAAAGGCGATCGCGTCGCCATCTATATGCCCGCCATCCCTGAATTGATTGCTTCTGTGCTGGCTGTAGCCCGTCTGGGTGCGGTGCACATGGTGGTATTTGGCGGATTTGCCGCAACAGCTTTGCGCGACCGCATTGTCGATGGTGAGGCGACCGTTGTGATTACGGCCGACGGTAATTATCGTGGTGGCAAGCTGGTTGAACTGAAGAAGATCGTTGACGAAGCCCTGAAGGAGTGCCCAACGGTTCAGAAAACCCTGGTGGTGCAGCGGCTCAAAAATGGTGTTCCTATGCAAGAGGGCCGCGATGTTTTCCTGGAAGATGAGCTTGTCAGCGTACCCGAAGATACGGTGGTGCCCTGTGAGCCGATGGATAGCGAGGATATGCTCTATATCCTGTACACCAGTGGCAGTACCGGAAAACCCAAGGGCGTCGTGCACATTCAAGCGGGCTATGCGGTCGGAGTTTACGCAACAACCAAGTTCGTCTTTGACATCAAGCAGAATGATGTATTCTGGTGTACAGCCGACGTTGGTTGGGTGACAGGGCACAGCTATGTGATTTATGGTCCCTTGATGAATGGTGTGACAAGCGTACTCTTCGAGGGAATCCCAACTCATCCGGAGCCGGATCGTTGGTGGTCGATTGTCGAGAAGTACAAGGTTACACTCATCTACACGGCCCCGACTGCGATTCGTAACCTGATGCGCCTGGGCGAGCAGTGGCCCGCCAAACGCGATCTGTCCAGTCTGCGCCTGCTTGGGACGGTTGGTGAGCCAATCAATCCCGAAGCCTGGATCTGGTACCGCAAGAATATCGGTCAAGACAAGCTGCCAATCATGGATACCTGGTGGCAGACTGAAACCGGCTCGATTATGATTAGCCCGACTCCTCGGCTGGAACTTAAGCCGGGAAGCGCCACCCGTCCTTTGCCCTCAATTGAGGCGGATGTTGTCGATAAGAATGGAAAGCCGGTCGGACATGATCAGGGTGGTTTCTTGATCGTTCGTTTCCCCTGGCCGAGTTCGATGCGTACAATCTATGGCGATCCCGCTCGTTATCAGACCTATTGGGATACGATCGAGGGCGTCTACTTCGCTGGTGATGCCGCGCATATGGATAAAGACGGCTACGTCTGGATTCAGGGGCGCGTCGATGATGTGATCAAGGTCAGCGGGCATCGTCTGGGCTCGATGGAAATTGAGTCAAGCCTGGTTAGCCATCCCTCCGTGGCGGAGGCTGCCGCGATTGGCAAGCCCGATCCCGTGAAGGGCGAGCACGTCAAGGTCTTTGTGATCCTCAAAAATGGGATCGAACCTTCGGAAGAGCTGGCACAGGAGCTGAAGAAGCACGTACGTACTCATCTGGGGGCGGTCGCGACACCTGACGAACTGGAATTTGCGCCGAGCTTGCCGAAGACGCGCTCCGGTAAGATCATGCGCCGTCTTGTGCGTGCCCGCGAGCTGGGCGAGCCGGTTGGTGACATCAGCACATTGGACGGCTAGAAATCAAACCGTTATTAACGATACGTGGTAACGCCGAGCCTCAAAAAGCTGATCTTTAAGAGGCAGGTTGTTTACTGCGAATCAGATAGCTTGACTTCGCCTGGGAGCCTCTCTCCGGGCGAAGTCGTTTCGATTGAGTGTCCTGATTGGAAAAGGGGGCTTTTATGCCCGCGAAATCATTGGATGGTGGGGCACGCTTCATTTTTGACCCCGAGGAACTGGTCTATGATTTTAGTGGTGATCGCTCTTTTCAAAAACCTCGTATCGATGCCACACTTGATCTACTGAAGAGCAGTGGCTTATGGCGGCCCGATGATCCACTGCAAAACCTGCCCCTACGTCCTGCAACCCTGCAAGAGTTGGCCCTGATCCATCGTCCAGATTATATTGAAGCGATTGAGGAGCTAAGCATTCCTCCAGAACAGGTCGTTGATGAATCCCGGAGACTTGAACTGAAGCACCTGGCTTTAAAGTATGGCTTTGATACCGGCGATACGCCTGCCTTACCACATATGCATGAAGCGCTCTCTAAAATTGTGGGTGGTACGCTGGTTGGCTTGAGTGCTGTGTTGGGATTGCCCGAAGGCGGCGATTTTCCGGAGGGGGTAAAACGTCCCCTGCATGTATTTCATCCAACGGGGGGACTGCACCATGCCTGGGCGGCACGCGCTTCGGGCTTCAGTGTCTATAATGATATTGCCGTGGCGATTGCACACGCGATTCGGGCCAGCGAGGCGAAGATTTTATATCTGGACTTTGATGGACATCATGGCGATGGCGTGCAGAGCGCCTTCTTCGACGAGCCACGTGTCATGACGGTCTCGTTTCATGAAACCGGGCGGACACTTTTTCCTGGCACTGGCGATCCATTGGATCTGGGGAAAGGTCTGGGGCGAGGCTACTCTGTGAATGTCCCACTGGAGCCGTTTACCGAGGATGCTTCCTATCGGGAGGCGCTGCAAACCGTGCTGGTTCCGCTGGCGCTTTCGTTTGCGCCCGATGTGATTATCAGCGTGCATGGTTGTGATACCCATGTCTGGGACCCTCTGACGCACTTAAGCCTGACCCTTGATAGCATGCAGGCCCAGATAAAGCTGACGCATGAACTGGCCCATACCTATTGTGAGGGTCGCTGGGTCGCCCTTGGTGGCGGTGGCTATGATCTTTTTCGAGTTGTGCCGCGTGCCTGGAGTATGCTCTGGGCGGAGGTATCGGGCCAGGATCTCCCCGAAGCGTTACCAACTGCCTGGATTGAACACTGGCAGCCGTATTGGGAGAGGGTCAAGGCCGATTTGGTTGCTGCGTTGCTAATGATGGGGAAGCCGCCTCACTCAACGGCCTTTCCAACTATCTTCCAGGACCGTGCGGAGGACTTTCTACCCCAACCGAGACAGAAGGAGATCAGTCGGATCAATCGCGATACGCTGGCGCTGGTGCGGCAATTGGTTGTGCCGCCACCGGTGCGACAGGCGTTTCCTCCACTTCAGCGGCGCTTGCCTTCGAGCAGTGCATCCAATCTTCTGAGACCACGTGGGGGAGAGATCCCTTCACAGCAACGAGTGCTAACTACCGCCCAGGGGAAGCTGTTGATGCGCAATTTTTGTCCACCCTCGCTGGTTGAACGACTGCGACCCGAGCGCGATCTGCGGGCCTTTACGAGGGTGGCCGAACGCGAGCATCAGTTGTTGCTCAGTATTGCGCGTAGTCCTGATTGCACGCTGACCCTGGCCCATACTCCAGAAGGTGAGATTGTTGGCGAAGTAACCCTGGCTCCAGGCGAAGGCTGGTGGGAGGGGTTGGAGAATCTCTATGAGGTGACAATCGAGGTCAGTCCAAACTGGCGCTCACAAAGGATTGCCGGTCGCATGCTGGCTTTCTCGCTGGAACTCGAATACCTGGAGCAGATGATCGTGCTGGCAATGGGCCTTTCCTGGCATTGGGATATGGAGGGCCTGGGCATTACAACCAGACGGTATAGCAAACTGATCAGCAAGCTATTTAGCTCGCAGGGCTTTGTCGAATACCAGACAAGCGAGCCGAATATCAGTCAGGTTCCGGGCAATATCTTAATGGTGAGAATTGGGAAGCAGGTTGATCCGCAGATCAGGGACCGCTTCCTCAATCATCTCTCGACGGATGCCCCAAAAACCTGAGTGTTGTCCATTTGAAATTTGGATTGCGATCTGATTAGAGCCTCCTTGCTACCTGGTCGAAAATCACAATGCGCTCCTGCTCGTAGCGGACGATATTGTTGGCACTGATATGTTTTGGGCCGCTCAGGATGCCAGAGCGGTAGTCAGGTAGGGTGAGCGCAGCAATTCTGATGGCGATTGTGGGGACAACCCCGATCATGATTTCGCCAACGACGCCAACTTCTTCTCCACTCTCGCCAACGATCGGGAGGTTAAGCAGCTTATGTCCTGTTGGCAGGTTGGGCAGACGCTCAATTAAGGCGTCGGCATTTGATATGGTAATGGTTTTCTGCTCAATCTCAAGAATATAATAGTTTGCAAGCGCACGTTCCTGCTGCATCGTGTCTCGGATGAGGAGCGCTCTGATGAGGCTGCTATCTGGCTCAAAAAAGAAATCTTCAAGTATGCCAACCTGGCGGCCCTCACTGGGAATTGTAACCGCTGAGTGGTAGAGTTCAGACCAGCGGCGAGTCTTTACTTTTGTGTCGATCATTCGGGTTATCTCCTTCTTTTCTGTTTGTTACAACGTGATGAATGTTCGTATTTCAATT
>DASSXK010000711.1:0-6700 GCA_035703945.1 Ktedonobacteraceae bacterium
ACAAATAATGCTAACTGGCTACCTGGAAATTTTTAAGGAGCAACAGTATACTAAAGTAGTGCAAGCCGGGAGTCAGATGTCTCCCGGCATAATTAAAAAGGAGTATTTTCAACAATGACAGTTGCAGAAAGCTTCGAAGCCTTGCCCGGTCGCATCAATACCGGCGCAATCGCAGGACTAAACAAGGCATTTCAGTGGAACATCACTGGCGATGAGGCCGGAGTATGGGCCCTTCAGGTCGCCAACAGCACCGTTGAAGTAATCAAAGGCGGCGTCGAAAAGCCAGATGTGACCTTCACCGTTTCCGATAAAGATTGGATCGCCATCGCCGAAGGTAAGATGGACGCCACCGGTGCCTTTATGAGCGGCAAACTCAAAGTTGCTGGCGATATGATGCTCGCGATGCGTGTCGCCAGCTTCATCAAAAGATAAGCCACAAGCCATGTCACGAGAGAAAAGGGCCGTTTCCCTCGTGACATCCCTCTCGACACGCTCCACCAGGAACTCCAGCTATATAGCTGGGATCGCACTTGCGAGAAGTTAAGCCCTATGGTATAATCGCAATAACTACGTATATCAGCCTTCGAATATGCGGCGATCCGTAGAAAGGCGTCCAACATGGCCCTTAGGAGTGACGAATTACAGTTTAACCTGCAACACTTGAACGGAATGTTGACGACACATGAGGCGGCCAAACAACTTGACCTGAGTTACTGGCACTTTATGCATCTCGTAGAAGCAGGACGAATCCCAGGTGTGCGCGTGGTTGACCGCTGGCTCTTTTCCTTAACCAGTCTCAATGATTATCGAAGAAGTAGATATGGTGAGTTAGAAGATCTGGCACGCATGGCAATCGAACATCCAGCAATTATACTTACCGAAAAACAAGCACTTATCTGTCATTACCTCGTGAATGGTGAACGGCCCTCTGAAATTGCCCGAAAACTTCAACAATCCCGTCAATCAATTCATTCACAGGTAACGCTGATTCGAGAGAAGGTTACACGCCGCAAGGCAATAGAAGCTCCCCCACCAACTGTGCTTAACCCTACCAAACCAACACGCACCCGGCGAGGCGGTCGCAAAACCCCTCACTCACAAGAAAACACCTCTCCCTTAATCCCACCTGAAGCCATGTAATTTTCCGCCCCTTTTCCAGATCTCTTGTTTTTACTTTACTCTATAGACTATAGGAAAAGGGGCAGAAAAGAAAGAACCTATCCATCCAGGAAGGGATCAAAAACGCATAAAAAACACCTGGGCGCGTCTTTCGAACACCCAGGTTTCGACTCGTTCCTTGATTGGCATCGCTTTATGCAGTGACCTCATGGCTGACTTTTGCGAATTGTGCTTGCTCGATCAGAAGTCCGGCAAACCAGAACAGCGTACCGACAGTGATAGCGATTACAACACACCAGTCTCCGGCAGAATGGACGCCAACGGAGTTTGGATCTGGATTGGTTGCACCCAGGATAATCATTACGACGTTACCAACCATTGATAGCGCGGTCAGGACGCTGATCCAGATGCGAGCGGCAAGGCGCGTTGGCGTGTAGAAAAACTGAATACCAAAGCCCATGATGATAAATCCAACCACAGCATGTAAGAGTACGTTGATCACGCCCCCAACACTCCAGGCATCAAACGAGGAGAGCGAGAATTGACCAACATCACACCCACCGGCAAAAACCAGGATAAGGATCGCAAGCGACTGAAATTTGTGTAGTGTGCTGACTGAACTGTTCATGAGATAAGTCCTCTTTCCTTTTGTATTTGCGAGCAACCAATCCATCTGGCCGCTTCGCGTTCAACTTCTATGGTTGAAGAATACAAGGAAACGAGGAGAAGCAGTAGTGAAGAACATCAGCAATCCAGGATGACAATTGTCACATAAGCGTCAGCGCCCGGGAGGGTACGAGGAGGACGCTGGGGCCAGCCCCAGGCCCCGGCAGGAAGCTTCGCCTCCTGCACCTCCTTTAGTTTTTTAATGGGCTTTTAGAGACATAAAAAGGCAGGATACGTATGTTATCCTGCCTGTATTCATCAGGTCAGCGTAAACTGTGTTTGTGATATTTAGCGTTCAATCACCAGGAACTCGGCATCCCCCAAGGGCTTGACGGGATGAGTAGCGATTTTGCTATATGCTTCAAAGGTCTCTTGCGTATCCTCGGCATAGTGAGGAAAAACTTCATAATCGACCAGATTCAGGGCCGTAAAGTCGGTCAGGCCAACCTCTTTATTATCCTCTTCATAAGGTCCGAAGGTGGAAAGTTGAATGGTCGGAGTAAAGACCATCGCCCCGGCACTAAAGCCAGCCAGGACATACTGATCCTTGTTTGCCAGAGCCAGGATCTCCTGATCAAGTCCTGAACGGCGCAAATTGCGTAAAAGGACACAGGTATTGCCACCAGTAATCATCAAAATATTCGCGCCTCTCAGTTTCTCGCGCTCCCTCTCGGCTTCGGCCTCGACCAGGGAATTATCGATCGGCACAAATTCGGCCCCGTTTTCTTCGGCCAGCTCCTGCCAGATCTCGTGGAAGCGCTGATAGCGCCCCCCCTTGAGCGAGCCATCGCTTGGCATATAGGCAAACACCTTACCGGCTAGATCGGCCGGAAAAATTTGTGGTAGTAGAGTGGGCCTGAGCGCATCAAGCAAATAAGAAAATAACACGATTCGCTTCATCAGGATTTCCTTCCTCAGACTAAAATGAAAGACATATCGTCTCGTCCAAATCCTTACCAGAGGGAACGATAACAACATTCCACGGACATGACAAACAAAAAAATGTTACAATAAGACAATACCCAATGGTCAGGACGAGTCCAGGGCACGCGTGCGCCTTCCAACCTCCCGCTCAGGGAAAGCGTCGCAAATAAGTATCGGACCCCCTGCATTTTATCATGAAGAGTTACTGAAAACTATCAATTACTGGCACAAATCACTATTGCCGTTGCCGGACAAAAATTCACCCATCATTCTTTGATTGCGACGTGTTACAATATGTCAAGAATTTGAATAAAGCTTATCCGATACGCTCATGCGCTATCTATTAGATAAAAGAAACGAATTAAAGAGAGAAATGAAATCTACAGGAATTAAAGCGGTATTATTCGATCTGGATGATACCCTCTTCGATCACCAACATAGCAGTCGGAGCGCCCTACGCGCCCTACGACAAACCTTCAACGGCTTTCGACAGACCTCGATCGAGGAGTTGGAAGTTGAACACGCCCGGTTGCTTGAAAAGTACCACCAGCGCGTCATTCGCGGGCGCATGACCTTGAAAGCATCGCGTGAGGAGCGCTTCCGGGAACTGTTGCAGGCTTACGGTGAGTCGGCCACCCCCACAAATGCCGAAAAGGCAGCGAAAATCTATAGCGAGATCTATCTGGAGAACCGACGGGCGACACCTGGCGCGATTGCGCTACTGGAGGCGCTGCATCCCCAGGTCAAAACAGCAATCATCAGCAACCACCTCGTCGCAGAGCAGATCGAGAAAATCCAGGTCTGCGGCCTGACAAATCTCCTGGATGAAATGATCATTTCAGAGGAAGCGGGCGTGGCAAAACCACATCCCTCGATCTTCAAACTCGCGCTGCAACGTCTCGGAACCGATCCTCGCGACGTCGTAATGGTCGGAGATAACTGGGAAAATGACATTCTGGGTGCCGCGAATGTCGGGATTCCAAACTTCTGGCTCAACCGCTACAATCTCCGCTGCCCCAATACAGCCATCACCACCGAAATTCACGCCCTGGAACCACTGGAGCCGCTACTGGAACAAATCCTCAATCCAATCGACCCAGCCAAAATTACTGTTCCAGAGGATGATAATGATCCTAAAAAACACTTCTTTGACAGTGAGTGGGGAATCGTAACGCGGCCTGACAAACTAAAATAAAGACGCAGCCTGATGAGGGGTTGGAATAGAATATGGAATGGATATGTTACAATAGATAGGATTTGAATAACGGTATTATTATCCTATCTTTCTCCCCTCTCTTGACGTACAGGGCATTCAGCGGATACAATTAGCTCGGAATTAACATGTAAGTAATATGTGTGGTAAGCCATTCAATTCACTAACTGAATGAGCTTGAGAAGTCAGAGCATTGGCGCCAGCACCACTCACAGTGGGAACGTTCCAATGCGGCTTGCTTGCAAAGCATTCAGTAGACGCGAGAGCGTCGTTGCGAAGTGTCTTTCAATGGCAAGACGTAAAAAACTTCTACCGGGCGACATAGACCGTCCGGTTTTCTTATGCCCCCTAGTTAGCTCAGTATCGAGCGAGAATTTACAGGTTTCAAAAGCAGTATGACCCAAATGGAAAAACAAGCAAAGCTTATTAAAAGGTCTGAGATCCGTAACGTTGCAATCATCGCACACGTCGATCATGGCAAAACCACTCTGGTTGACGGTCTGCTGAAGCAGAGCCATATCTTCCGCGAGAACCAGAACATGGGCGAATTGATCATGGACTCAAACGACCAGGAGCGTGAGCGCGGCATCACTATCCTCTCAAAAAATACCGCTATCAATTATCATGATGTGAAAATTAATATCATTGATACGCCAGGACACGCCGACTTCGGTGGAGAAGTCGAGCGCGTGCTCAACATGGCCGATGGTTGTATCCTGCTGATCGACGCCGCTGAGGGTCCAATGCCTCAGACGCGTTTCGTCTTGCAAAAAGCCCTTGAGCTGAATCTTCAACCAATCGTGATCGTCAACAAAATTGATCGTCGCGACGCCCGCATTGATTATGTGATAGAGCAGACCCAGGATCTTTTCCTCGAATTGGCTACCGATGAGGCTCATCTCAACTTTCCGGTGCTTTACGCAATTGGTCGCGAAGGCGTAGCGATGTACGATCCGAATGATGAACACAAGGATCTCGAACCCTTGTTTGAAACAATCATCAACACCGTTCCGGCCCCAATCGTGGATACCGAATCTCCGTTGCAGATGCTGGTAACGGCCCTCGACTATGATGACTACAAAGGCAAATACGCGATTGGGCGTATCATTCGCGGCAAGATGACATCCGCTTCGCCAGTCACTTTGATCAGCCGTGATGGCAACGAGAGCCGCCAGAAGATTAATATGATCTTCAACTATCAGGGCCTGCAACGTGTAGAGGTTCCTGAGGCTGTCGCGGGCGATATCGTCTCGATTACGGGTATTGCCAACGCCAATATTGGTGACACGATCGCTGATGCCGAGGAGCCAGAGGCCCTGCCGACGATTGCGATCACCGAGCCAACCCTGAAAATGACCTTCGCCGTCAACGGTAGCCCGTTTGCTGGTCGCGAAAGTAAATTCCCGACATCGCGTCAGCTACGCGCCCGCCTCTATCGTGAGCTTGAGACAAACGTCAGCCTGCGCGTGAAGGATGGCAACTCGGCCGACGAGTTTGTCGTCTCCGGTCGTGGCGAGCTGCACCTCTCAGTTTTGATCGAGACGATGCGCCGTGAAGGCTACGAGTTCCAGGTCTCTCGTCCTGAGGTTATCACCCGCGAAGAGAGCGATGGCAAGACCTACGAGCCAGTCGAAAATCTAACAATCGATACGCGTGAGACTTACATCGGTGCGTTGACCGAGGCTCTGGCCCCACGTAAAGCCCAGTTGACCAACATGACAACCGATGGCAGCGGCAACGTTCGCCTGGAGTACCTGATCCCAACGCGTGGTCTGATCGGCTTCCGTAACACCTTCCTGACGCTAACACAGGGTAATGGTGCGATGAACAGTCTGCTCAGCGGCTTCGAGCCCTGGATGGGCAAGATTGGCAGCATGCGAATGGGCGTGATGATCTCGTCAGATGCGGGCAACTCGATGACCTACGGTCTGAACAATGCCCAGTCACATGGCGACACCTTTATCGAAGCTGGCACACCGGTGTATGAAGGCATGATCATCGGTCTCAACAACCGACCTGCCGACATGACAATCAATGTCTGTAAAGAGAAGCAGAAGACCAACGTTCGCTCCTCGACCTCAGATATTGCGGTTCGCCTGACGCCGGCTGTGATCTTGAGCCTGGAGCAGGCCCTTGACTTCATCAACAATGATGAACTGGTCGAGGTCACGCCACTCAATATTCGCCTGCGCAAACGCTACCTGACCCAGAACGAGCGCTCCCGCGCCCGCGAGGACTAAGGTTCGCATAAACAAGCAAGCAGAGAAGCGCGACAAGGACATAGATAGTGTTCTTGCCGCGCTTCTTTTATTTTTCATCTACTTTTCAGGATTAATGCAAGGGCCAGGGGCCGATTCCTACGCTTGAGCTTGCGAGAAATTCAGAATATAGCCATTACAATCCAGAGCGACAAACTCGCGTGCCCCATAAGCAGTCGTGCTAATATCGCGGATGATCTTGACATTTGAGGCTTGCAGGTGTCTATGCAACTCGTCCAGAGCTTCAACGTGAATATAGAAAGAAATAGTCGCAGCAGGTTTCTGACCGGACAGGTGAGGAAAATCATCGACCATCGCGGGAATCGCCTCAAACATCAACTCGACGTTTCCATGCTTAACCATTGCCCAGTTCAGTTTGCCGGACTCGGGGACGCTCATCATGACCTCAAAGCCTAGCAGGTCTCGATAGAAATCCACCGTCTGATTGACATCTTCCACCATCATGTTCGCGGTCATATTTATCCATTTTGTGGCCATGTTGTTACTCCTTTTGATGATC
>DASSXK010000066.1:0-4838 GCA_035703945.1 Ktedonobacteraceae bacterium
AAACTTTCCACATGGAGTGGTGCTTGCAACACTGCTGCCGGCTTCTCAAGGGCGTCCAGTCAACGAATTGAATGGCTTGCTGGAAAACGGGGGGTTATGCCTTTTTCCAGTTGACTCACTCTCCACTAAACCTGTCTTCAACCACCAGAAAAAATGCTCATGAGAAGAAAAAAGGAAGACTGAGAAGCATCACCTCTACGGCTTTACGCGCCATGTGATACGACCTCTTGTCAGGTCGTAAGGTGATAATACAACTCTAACCCGATCTCCTGGTACAATACGTACAAAATTCATACGAATCCTGCCCGAAAGTACTGCCAGTACCTGGTGTTGTTCGTCAATTTCAACTTTAAACATGGCATTTGGGAGGGCCTCTAACACTTTACCCTCAACCTCAATTTCGTCCTTCTTTGGCATAGCATCCTTTCTCTCGTGGCGGCCATCTGACTTGTTCTGTTCCCTCTTGAAACCAGCTCGGTAGCTCTGAAGACTCTAATTACTCTGCGAACCTGATCCACGACCACAAGGATAGATATACATTATTTCCGCGACAGCACGCTCGAAAATAATGACGCCAGGTGCTTACGTATGAGAAGGCACATCTAGAAGAAATGCCACATGTCTGTTTCAAGAGTTGCAAAATGCAGCAGTGCTTGAACCTGCTGCAACCAACTGTGAATTATAGCACAATGTTCCTTAAAAGTCGAGAGGCGAAAAACTTTTTGGCTGATCTCTCTATCTGCCCTTACCTCCCACGCGAAACATGGCTCTTTCAGTTGGCATGTCTGGCAATTACATTGTTAAAATTTCAGCATCACCTTCGGTGATTGCAACGGTATGTTCAAAGTGTGCAGCATAACTGGCATCGGCGGTCACGACCGTCCAATCGTCTGCAAGCACACGGGTCTCTTTTTTACCCATATTGACCATTGGCTCGATAGCGATTACCAGGCCAGGCTTCAAAACGGGATTTGGATGCCCCTGCTCCACATAGTTGAGCACCTGGGGGTCCTCGTGCATACTGCGACCCACGCCGTGGCCACTGTACTGCCGCACGACCGAGAAGCCAGCAGCTTCAACATGCTGCTGAATCGCCCGGCTGACATCGTTCAAGCGATTGCCTGCCCGTGCCGCTGCGATTCCACGGTACAACGCCTCTTCAGTCACCTTCAACAGGCGCTCTGCCTCGGATGAGATCTTCCCAACCGGGACCGTAATCGCGGAGTCCGCATGCCAGCCCTGATGATTCGCAGCCAGATCCAGGGTGACAACATCACCCTCTTTCAAGACACGCTCACCAGGGATGCCATGCACAATCTCTTCGTTCACGGAGAGGCAGATATGGCCAGGGTAGCCATGATAATTGAGCGAGCTGGATTTGGCATCGTGACGCTTTAATGCCTCCTTCACCAATTTATCCAGCTCGGACGTTTTCATTCCTGGCTTCACAGCGGTACGCAGTTCTGCCAGAATAGCCGACACGATCTTCCCTGTTTCACGGATTTTTGCGCGTTCTTCTTTAGATTTAATGATAGGTGCCATTTGATCCTCCGTAGGACCAGCGACAAAAAGGAATAACGATGTCGGCCGGGTTGGCTTACAACATCACTTTTCGTCTGTTTGGTTCTGCAATATTGGTCTATGATTTTTTATATTATCAACAAGCGCCTGTTGAACTTTCTCAATATCCTGGTTTCCATTGACCACGACCAACTTATTTTGGGCCTTATAATAATCCAATTGTTGGATGGTTTCATTGAAAAAGATATTCAAACGCTTCTCTACCGCCGCGCCCACATCATCGGAGCGCTGGTAAAGCTCGCTTCCATCGATGTCGCAGATCCCTGCTACCTTCGGTGGACGTGAATTTATATTATACACATGTTGGTGAGCACGACAGATATACCGCCCCGAAAGACGCTGTAATAGCACTTCCCTGGGAACTTCGAGATAAGCCACCACATCGACGCTCCGATGTCGTTCACGTAAACCGTCATCCAATGCATTTGCTTGCGACATCTTGCGAGGGAAACCATCCAGCAGAACACCATTCTTGCAATCAGGCTCATCAAGACGGCCGAGCACCATTGCTACGGTCAAATCATCAGGGACCAGGTCTCCGCGATCAAGGTATTGTTTAACGGTTTTTCCTAACTCCGTTGTGGCATCTAAGGCTCGAAATAAGTCACCACTTGCTACATGGGGGACGGAAAAAGCCCTTGAAAGCATTCCTGCCTGGGTTCCCTTCCCTGATCCTTGAGCACCGATCAGGATAATATTCATTTTTCTCCTCCGAAAGGGTAAGTATGATAGTAACAAACACTCCAGAGAGACGAACGCGAGCGGATTTTATCGCACGAAAGCGGTGAAGAGCTGTCGGCATCGACGACTCTTCTCCGCTAAACGAAGGCTCTATTTCTGTATGTTACCGTATTGCCGGATGGCCAGGACTTAGAAAGTCCGTTTTTTTGATTACGACAAGAAGCCTGAGTAGTTTCGCATCACCATTTGAGCGTCAACCTGTCGAATCGTATCCAGCACCACACCTACCACAATCAGAAGGGACGCACCACTCAATAGCTGGCTTGTAAAGAACGGCAGAATCGCAATAATGCCAAGGAACAGAGCACCGGCCAGGGTTACGCGATTCAAGATCGTTGTCAGGTACCTGCTAGTAGGTTCGCCCGGTCGATAACCGGGGATATAAGCGCCTTGCTTCTGCAAATTATCAGGAATATTCTGCTGTTGCCAGACCACATAGGCATAAAAGTAGGTAAAGGCGACAACAAGCACAAAGAAGATCAACCAATAATACCATAAGGTTGTGTTCACAAGGTAGCTTCCAACCCAGGTGGCAGAGTTTTTCAACCAAACTGTATTGCTGCTGGCAAGGTATTGAGCCAGAACAGTTGGGAAGAGCAACATAGACTGCGCAAAGATCAGGGGAATCATACCTGCACTGTTGACCTGAATCGGGATATACGTTGTCTGGGCGGACCCAACCAGCATACCACGTCCAACCATTCGTTTCGTTGGATATTGCACGGGAACACGCCGCTGGCCCTGATAGATATACACAATTCCCATAATCGTAATCAAGCCAACAATTGCAAAACCAACAATGCTGACGACACCGCCGCCGGCACCAGCAGATGAGGTTGCCTGCGTATATCCGCGCTGAATAAGGGAAGGAATCTGGCTTACTATTCCACCAAAGATAACAATAGAGATACCATTACCTATTCCATTTTCAGTAATCAGCTCACCAATCCAAACCAGGATCATGGTTCCGGTGGTCAGGGAGAGCAGAATTGCCAGAGTCTCCAACCAGTTTGGTCCAAAGAGATTAAAGGTAGTAGAATCGAGGACACCCGTACGCACAAAAATCGCCGAGTAGCCAACCGCCTGCAAAAAGGCCAGTGGAACTGCGACGATACGTGTGATCTGGTTGAAACGGGTTCGACCTGCTTCACCCTCACGCACCATATTTTCGAGTGCGGGGATGATCGGTTGGAGGAGCTGCATCACAATTGAGGCCGTGATGTAGGGATAGACACCCATTGCCACGATTGAGAACTGTGAGAGTGAGCCACCAGAAAAAATATCCAACAAGCCGAGGAGTTGCCCAAGGTTCTGATTGCTAGTGCCATTGAAAAGCGCGGCCAGTTTTGCAGATTCCGCAGCAGTCAGAGGAACTGTGATATGGGCGAGGATGCGAATGATCAACAACATCCCCAACGTGAAGAGAATCTTTTTGCGTAGATCAGGAATTGTCCAGATACTCCGCAGTCGTTCCCACATAGGAGTTTCCTTTCACCGAAAAAAGCGGCTAAGTGACCAACCCGGGACGAGAGAAAACGTCCTGGAAGGGGGACAAGGAAAAGTGCGGTCTCCTTGCCCAGGTTTCGTTTTAAGATCCGCCGCATCGGCCTGGGTGAGGTTTTCCCACCCACCCCCTGCTTACCATGAACCTTCTTCATGAACGGAATCATAGTAAGCCAGGGTGGGGATACGTATATCCAATTTCAAGGAATCTCTAGTATATACGCACGAAACTCAAAAGAGTTCTCTCAGGATGACCTCTGGTTACTCAGCGGTGGGCGTCGCCACCGGATTGGGGGTATGCTCCCCATCCTTACGACGCTTCGTCTTTTCGTACACCTTGACAGGAATAATCTCGGCCTTGCCGCCTGCGGCCTCGATCTTGGCACGGGCACTCTCAGAAAATTTGTGAGCATGGACCGTCAGAGGGCGATCAATCTCACCATCTCCAAGAATTTTGATCAGGCCACGTCCCTGTGCGGGAGTCATCAGACCGATCTCAACCAGGTGTTCTGGTTTTACCTCGGTGATGTCCTCGAAGAGGGTCAGATCCAGCACATTGATGGTTGTATAGTTTTTACGGAAGGCAGTGTTGCTGTTGCCCAGACCACGTGCAAACGGTAAACGCTTGGACAGGCGGGTCTGACCACCATTAAACGCGCGATGGACCTTGCCACCGGTACGTGCCTTCTGGCCCTTGGTACCACGACCGGCGGTTTTACCACGACCGGAACCGTGACCACGGCCTAAACGCCGCTCAGTTTTAGTTGATCCAGCGGCTGGACGCAAATCAGAAAGTCTCACTCGACGGTCTCCTCTACCTGCACCAGATGAATCACTTTTTTAATCATGCCGCGAACAGCAGGCTGATCGTCATGTTCAACCGTCTGCTGAAGCTTGCGGAACCCCAGTGCTTGAATCGTTGCCTTCTGGTCCTTAGCATAGCCAATCGCACTCTTGACATATTTTACGCGAAGTTTAGCCATTGTTCTCTCCTCTTAGCGGCGGTCGCCACC
>DASSXK010000182.1:0-4190 GCA_035703945.1 Ktedonobacteraceae bacterium
ACACTCATGACCATTGAAATGCCAATAGGCTACTACCTCTTCTTCTGGCTCATGGTCTCAATAGCTTTCATCTGGTTTGGTTGGCTCAAGCCAAGGTTGGATCGAAAAGCAGAGCAGGGGGAACCAAAGGACACCTATGAACAGCCAGCCTATGACCAGATGGCTCTTTTGTTGGAGGACTGTCGCCAACGTCTCGCTGTCATAGAGCATGCATTGAATCAGCCAACCGAACAGCCGGTACACATGATTTACTTACCTTTGTCAGCCGTCCCCTGGGCAGCCGAATCGGATGGATATGAATATGACAGTGAACAGTTTGACTTAAACCCTGAATGGGTTAACGTCGAAGGGATTGACCAGCTATGACTACAACTCTGCTTGAACTGCCAGAAACAGATGCTGCGAGCAATGGATTGCGTTCCTATCTCAATGCCATTGGCTCAGTCCCCCTACTCAGTCGTGAGGAAGAGATTGTCTTGGCTCAGCGTATTGAAGCAGGCGACGAACAGGCCCGTCAGGCATTAATCGAAGCCAATTTACGTCTGGTGGTCAGTATCGCGAAAAAATACGTCAGCCCGGTTCCACTGGAGGATCTTATTGGCGAGGGCAATATGGGCCTGATGCGCGCAACAGAGAAATTTGATTGGCGCAAAGGTCACAAGTTTAGCACCTATGCTACCTGGTGGATCTACCAGGCCGTCCAACGTGCGGTCGCGGAAGCCCCGCATATCCACATTCCGCTCTATATGCGAGATCAGATTGCAAAGCTGAAGGTGGTACGCCGTCGCCTGGAGCTTGAATATGGCCGGGAGCCGACCGTGAGCGAGCTGGCGACAGAACTTGCAGCGACTGAGGAAGACGTTCTCTTTTTCCTTCAAGTCAGTGAGCAAGCCATCTGTTCGCTCAACAGGTCGCTGGATGACGATGAAATCAGCCTGGAAAACTTCCTGGTCGATGAAGATGTGAATGTGGAAGATGAAGCGCTTGATGAATGCGAGGAAGATGAAGAACGGCAGCTTCTGTATAAAGCCCTGCGGAAACTTCCTCTCCGCGACCGCGATATCATCCGGCGACGACATGGTATCGGTGATCGCTGCGCTCAGACGATCCAGGAAATTGCTGAAGAACGTGGTCTGTCCAAGCAGCGCATTCAGCAACTCGAAAAAGACGCCATGCGCCGACTCAAAGCGGAAGTTCAAAAGATCCTGACTCGCCAACAAAAGAAGGTGGCATAGCATGTTTTGTATCTGCTGTGACTACTGGACAGATGATCGCTGTCAAGGCTGCAATGTACCTTGTTGTGAAACCTGTAGCCAGGAGAAGTTATGTGCAGTCTGCGAACGTGTCCAGCGTCAGTTACGACGCAAGCGAACTCAGGAAGCGCTGAGATTGCGCGCCGTAGAACCAGCGCTTCCCAATCAACCAACTGAAAAGATTAGGACAAGGAGATACTGATGTCTACACTACTTTCTTGGCTCAAAGCCTCGGAGCACCCGCGCTTCTGGCATGCCATAGCGCTTGTTGTTTCAACCATTAATTTTTTAGCCATGCTGGCCAGTGCCTGGAATCGTTCCTTGTCAGATATGCTATTCTTCGTCAGCTGCTTTTGTATCAGCCTCTGGCTCATCCATGTCCGTATGGACGACGACGAGGACAACGATCCTGGCCAGGAGGATGATCCTGATATGCCAGATGGAGACGCGGTTGATCGCTGGTTGCGTCAACGTCAGACCTGCGTCCCAATCCATATCTCATTACAGAAGAAAGAAGCCTGATGATGGAAGAAGAGACACCTATCCAGCAGACTCCCCCTGCTCTGCACCCTCGAAAACGGATTCTGGCCATATCTGTACGCGGCGATCTCGTTTGGCGAATGAGCCTTCCAGTCTTGAACTGGATGATCGAACATGGCAATCAGGAGCTTTCACTGAAAGCCTTGAACACCAGGGCTTATTGGGAACAAGAACAAGGCTGGTTTATTGACTGGGGAAATAATGTTCGCTATTTTGAACTAGCCGAACTGGCTTGTCGTGACCTCCAGACGTTCCAACAGGCAGCCAAAAATATCCCAGCAGATAACGAAGGAACTAAACGCATTATCGAGTTGGCGCTTCTGACTGGAAGAGAATTTCACAAGCCGCTGGGCCTCGGTTGGCGACAACTCAATCAGAAGAAAAAGCATGGCAGGGGGAGGAAACACCGATGAGAAATCAGCCAGAAGTGGAGCTGATGTCATTAAAGAAAGTATCATCTGATCGTTGGGAGTTTTGTGTAAAGCCACATTCCTCCTTCGTTCAAATTTTTCTCCATCTCGCCGAAAAAGGGATCTTTGCTGCTGGATATGTCGTGGCTACTGGCAAGTATCGACCAGATTACCGCATCAACGACGAAGGAATGTGGCTTCTGTCCCATTGCTTTAGCAACTGGGAAGAAATGTTTCAAAAAGCAACCCAGAAAAGCCCTTGGGAAGAGCAATGGCAAAAGAAAACAGAAGAACAGGCTGAAAAACACCATTCAACCTATGCATTTCGTCAAGAATATGGCTCTTTTACCGGCAATCCATCTGCGCAAAGTGGCCCTACCATAGATGAATTACGTGAACTCCTTCGGTGGATGCGAGAAGGTACGTCTTTTTTCTCAGGTGATCCCTTCCGTATGGGACATTTTTGGACTGATTCAAACCAGAAGCCACCAGAACAGCCATCCTTTGAGTCGCCAACAACCTATCCGGAAGCCATGCGTATTCTTGGACTATCGTCACTCGGTCGAGATGCAACACAAGAAGAAGTCAAGAAAGCTTTTCGCCAAAAAGCGAAGACCACCCATCCTGACGCCGGTGGCTCCGAGGCGGCATTTGTGCAGCTCAACGCGGCTTATCAATTAGCGTTGAAATTTTCAAGATGAATGAAGACAACAAAAAAGCCGAGGGAATGACTTTCCTCGGCTTTTGCGCGCCAGTTCCTTTGTGCTACTTGCTCAGCAAGCCCATTTGGCTAATCTAAAGGCGCGGCGGCCTCTTCCTGCTTCTCCCACGAAGCATCCGCCCTGGTATCAGTCGAGAAGCCGGGATTCGCACCCGTCTGGTTGGTCTTGCCAGCATTCTGCCTCTACCGCTTTGCAGCTCGTCTCTCATCTCATGGCAGCCCCTTTGTGCGTGGTGTTAACCGATTCTTTCCAGACCTCTCCCTTGCTGCTCGCCGTCCAGTTCAAGAGTATACCTCATCCCCCTGCCTTGGACAATATGCGAAATTTGCACATCCGGTAGGAGAACTGGTTAGGTCGCGGCAGGTCGGTCTTCCGCTTGATCTTTGAACATTTTAATCTGCTGAAAATCAGCATCCGTAAGATACGCACGCTTATCTAAAGGGAACTTATGAGTTTCCATTTTCAAAGTACGTATATAATAATGCAACGTGCCTTTCGTAACATTGAGCGCCGTTGCAGCTTCCTCTAAAGAAGTGTATCCTTGCCGCGCCATAAATGTATGTTTTCTCCTCGGTAAATTGAATAATAAATTGTTCTCTTTAAGAATAGCACACTTGCCATTAACAGTCAATCGCAATCAACAGATAATAAGTGTTGACAACTAAAGAGGTGTCTGTTATACTAGAAGAGTCAAAGGAAATGCCGGAGACATGAAGAAGCGGCTTGACTCTGGAAAGCCAAACCGCCTCTAGTTCGGACTTAGGGGTTTACGATTGGAACCCGTCCCCCTGAGTCACAAGGAGTATTTTATCATGACGAGCAAGATTCTTACCCGCCCTGTTACAAAGCCTGTAAAGCTCGAACAGAAACCCACTCCACGTCCACAACCCATCTATTCCTGTGTCTGCTGTGGGCGTCCCCTCAAAACCAACAAGTTCCTTACCTGTTACCAGTGTGCATTCTAATGTGTATCCAGGAAGCCGGATTGCTCCATTCTCCGGCTTCCTTCTCCTTCTGAAAGGACATCAATCATGGCAATTATCTTGCCCTTCACACGTCCACAGACATTGACTTCTCCAGTGACCTACGCTGAAAACAGCTTCGAGCATGGCGTGAAATATATGCGCAAACAGGAACGCGAAAAGGTTGAAATGATGCTGGTGCATCTGCCAGAAGCCTGCCCGGTTTTTACCCTGGCGACTTTTCACACCCGCAACAACCCCAACATGACCCCCTCTGCTGAGATTGAATTGTCGATGCAAGAG
>DASSXK010000206.1:0-16619 GCA_035703945.1 Ktedonobacteraceae bacterium
TGAAGATAGGTGTGGATCGTTGAGTCGTATTCTGCACTCAGGTTTTTGATGCTCCCCTGATCTTCCAGGAGCGTTTCCTGGGTCGTTTGTGTGCGGCTGGCATCGTTGATTATTCCCAGAATATTGGTATGGATTTCTTCAAGTGTGTTTATCCCTGCCGTTAACGACGTTGAGGCGTTTAACAGGTGTTGATTGAAGTTTGTGTTATCTTCCAGGAGCTGATTACTCTGGAAGCCGATGCTTCCAAGACCTGCGAAGATCGCCAGCATTGGAAAGAGAAACCCAAGTGCCAGACGTCGTGTAATCGACAGCTTGAGCAGGGGATTTTGACTTTTGCGTTTTGGCTTGGCTGAAAGATGCAACATTGGATCAGCAATAGGATGTTCCGCCGGCGCAGAAGTATTCATTGCAATTTTCCCCTTTCCAGGAAAAAGAATGAGTCTGAACATCCTTGCCTTGCCGCTCGTCTGATGAGCAATCACCCAGTTAGAAATAGAAGCCCTGTCAATGTGTATTGTTACGAAAATAAAACCGACAGCCTTGTTAATTGTATCGGCTGAGTCTTCCATTCCTGAACGATTGTGTCGCCTGTAGAGCTTGTTGTATACAAAATATGAATATCTCTTGCACTCTATTGGTGCATTGTAGCGCTCACAATAACGAATTTTTGGGGGAAGCCGATAAAGCAAATGGCACTTCAATTGGAGGATGAGGATAGCGAAGCGAGCCCTAAAGGTTAAGCACTCGTTTGAAGCGTTAGAAAATCCCCCAACCAGAACAAGGTTGGGGGATCTGGGAGTATTGTATTCCTCCTCGTCTAACTGCTGACAAATGGTGCGGAGATAGGATCGCTGTGTTTCGCTTACGGTTGTACGATTACAGTGGCTTTCATATAGGAATGAATGCTGCAATGATAGGTGTAGGTACCAGCCTTTGTAAAGGTTTGTGAGAACATCTGTTTTTCACTGAGCGCTTGAGAGGCCGTAAAAGCATTGTTATCGCTGGTGACGGTATGGGGAGCGTCGGAGTTATTGGTCCAGACGACCTTGGTTCCCACTTTTACCGTTATGGATTGGGGAGAGAACATATATTTGTTGTTTTGCTCGATCATTTTGATCGTGGCGGTAGTCCCACTAGCTGTGGCCTGTGTAGGCTGAGCTGTGGCCGGGACGGCGGTTGGCGTGCTGCCACCACTGGTGGTTGTGGTCGTGCCTCCACAGGCTGCGAGCAGTACGACAACTACGGCGGCAAGCGGTATGAGTAGCCAGACGGCTCGAAAATTTTGACCAATGAAGAAGTGATGTTTTTTCATAAATGTCTTCCTTTCAACGTAAGATGTTTAAGAACATCTCTGCGTTTCATTCTCCCTTCTGAAGAAGACGAAAGAAGGTTACACCTGACGGTAATTCATATAGTCATATATATGAGAAGCTATTCGCTTCACTGACTGAAGGCGCTTGAGAAGCCAGCAGCATGGTTGCCCGAAGCGGTACAAGCTGAAGCGTTCCAGAGATCCCTGATGAGAAAGCGCTTCGTCGGCGTGAGAGCGCCGTTGTGAAGTGTCTTTAAATGGCAAGTTATTTAAAGTGCACTTGTTGCTTAGAAGTTGTAAAAATAAAAGGAGCAGCCTTCTCTGAAAGAAGGCTGCTCCCGATTTAAAGAGAGGAGTGGAGGGGATTATTGGATGCGTGGCAAGCCAATATTATCGCCCTTGCGCCACTTATGGCGGGCCTGAATGTAGCGAACCGTTCCGGAGCGTGAGCGCATCATGATCGAAGATGTGCGGGCTCCCCAGCCGAAATATTGCACACCGTCCATGATGTCGCCAGTTGTAATTCCGGTTGCGGCAAACGAGACGTCGTTACTTCTGACAAGATCATTGGTCAGATAGACTTTCGCCAGGTCGATGCCGTCCGCTGTGAGGCGGGCGCGTTCTTCATCGGTGCGGGGCCAGATTTTGCACTGGATCTCTCCACCGATGCATTTGATGGCGGCGGCGGCCAGCACAGCTTCGGGGGCCCCACCGATCCCCATCATCACATCGATACCGCGATAGTCTTCCATCGCGGCCTGAATCGCGGCCGCGACGTCACCATCGGTAATCAGGCGGATACGTGCGCCTACTTCACGAATCTTACGAATCAAATCCTGGTGGCGTGGACGATCCAGCACGGCGACGGTGATGTCATCAATTCGGGCTTCGCGTGCGCGAGCGATGCGGTCCAGATTGGTTGCGACAGGAGCATTAATGTCGATGGCATGTTTGGCGGCCGGTCCCACGGCGATCTTTTCCATATAGAAGACGCCTGGAGGGGCCGCGAACATCGAGCCGCGTTCGGCCGTTGCGACAACTGCGAGCGCACCCGGCAGACCCAGTGCCAGCAGACGCGTGCCGTCTACGGGATCAACCGCGACATCAACTTCAGGAGCGGTGCCATTTCCGATCTGCTCCCCAATATACAGCATGGGGGCCTCGTCCTTTTCGCCCTCACCAATCACGACAATCCCGTTCATATCGACGCCATCTAACGATTGACGCATCGCGTCAACGGCGGCCTGGTCGACCATCTCCTTGTTACCCTTACCCATCCATCGTCCTGCACTCAGGGCAGCGGCTTCAGTGACGCGTACCAGTTCCATACCCAGATTCCGTTCCCGGGTCCCCGATTGCTCAAAACGCTCTTCTGACATGAAAATCTCCTCATGCTCTTGCATAACCTCGATACACGCAAACATTGTATCGCTCATTCGACGCTGAATGAGCGCAGAATTACTGACGGAGTGCTCACTAAAGTGGTTTCACTCTGTAAATCCGTTCAGCTTGCTGGTTGAAAGGTATGCTGCCTAAATATCTATATGGCGAGGTGTTGTTCTACAATGCTCGGCCACAATGATCGCACGCAGGTGTTCAACTGCTGTTTGCACCCGCCATTGCCGGTTCTCTATCGTATAGTCATACCAGTGACGGTTGGCTAACTCGTTTTTCGCGTCGTGTAGCCGCCGTTCTTGTTCTGCCGGAGTCTCAGTCTGACGGTCGTTGAGCCGCTGTGCCAGATCCTCGATAGACCCTGGTGTGATAAAGATAAAGATGGCTTCCGGTACCTTCTGGCGGATGGTCTGAGCCCCTTGCACGTCTATTTTGAGCAGGACATCCCTGCCTGCTCGTAGATTATCCCGAATCGGTTTACGTGGTTGCCCATACCGGTTCCCATGCACGTAAGCGCTTTCCAACAACTCGCCCTGTTGGTCGAGCTCCTCAAATTCGCTTTCGCTAAGAAAATAATAGGGATGTCCTTCGCTCTCTCCAGGACGTGGAGGACGCGTGGTGACAGAGGGGACAACAAAAATGTCGCTCCCTTGCTCTTTGAGCTGGTTAATCACGGTATCCTTCCCTGTGCCAGAGGGAGCAGAGAGCACGAAAAGGAGGCCGGGTTTGATCGGCGGCTCTTGTTGTGTACTTTGCTGGGATACAGTTGATCCCGTCTCAAGTTGCATGTTGTTTTCCCTGACATTGCTTGGTCGAGAGGTATACGCCCTATACCGCTCTTTGCTATACTATCTTTTACTACTTTCAATAAAAATCGGACGTTGTGACGCTTTTCGGTAGAGATGCGCAGGCCACTCTACTGGTAGAATGACGTTTCGATTTTTTTGAAGCGTGGTGAAAGACGTTCTTATTTACTATTGTACAACACAAACGCGCTTTTTTGTAATTGAATTAGAATGGTTCTGTTACTTGCCTGATTGCTAGATTGATTGGAAAAATACCATGTATATTGATGCTTTAACTCTCGCGAATGTCGCTGATGAATGGCGCGTGCTGTTGGCCGGGGCCCGCCTCGATACGATTATTCAGCCGACTGAACACGCGATTGCAATTCAGTGTTATGCGCCGGGTGCACAGGGCGAGGGGGGACGCAATCGCTGGATCTATCTATCCGCACATCCTCAGTTTGCGCGGGCGCATATTACTGCTCTCAAGCCCCCAAAGATTGCCAATGAGCCGCCGCCTTTTGTAATGTTGTTGCGCAAATATCTTGAAGGGACACGCATTGAGTCAATTGAGCAGCCTCGCTGGGAGCGTGTACTGACGATTACGGCCGGCTATCGCCACGAGGGCGAGCCGGTGCGTTTTCGTCTGATCATCGAGATTATGGGCCGGATGAGCAATCTGATCCTCTGTGATGAGAAGGGCCAGATCCTGGGGAGCTTGAGGCGCATTGGCGCAGATATCAATCGCTACCGCGTGATCGCTCCAAATATTCCCTATGTCGGACCCCCACCGCAGATGCGGACCTTCGCGGGCCAGCAGTTGCCTCGCCTGGAGCCTACGACGGTGTCGGCTGCCCAGTTGTCGGTTATTCCTGCCGATGCTGAAGCGCATCAGCCCCAGGTGAGTGCTTCTCAACCTGCAAAAGGCAAGGGCAAGGCCAAACAGTCCCGCGATCGAGGTAAGCTTTCTCAATTGTTGACCAAGCACCTGCTTGGCTTCAGTCCTTTGATTGCCCGCGAGGCGATCTACCGCACGACCGGCGATCCAGAGATGCTTGTATCACAGATTGCTCCACAATCTGATGTCTGGGAAGAACTGGCCTGGAATATTCGCGAACTGGCAAGCTCCTACGATACCCACCAGTGGCATCCTCAGCTTGTGGAGCGGCCTCCTCGGGCGGATAAGGAGCAGGGAGGACTGTCGGCCCTCCCTCCATATGCCCTTGAGCCTGTGGCCTTTGCCCCCTATGTTCTGGAGCAGTACGCGGAAGTGCCGGAGATGCTGATTCGTGAGTCGCCTTCGCTGAATGTTTTGTTGGACGATTATTATGCCCGCGTGGAATGGCATGATGCCGTCGATGATCTACGCGATCCAATTCGTCGCGTCTTACAGACCCAGCGCGATCGCTGCAAGCGTAAGGCCGAGCGCCTTGCGCAAGAGCTGGCCGTGACGGAGGAGGCTAATCGCTATCGCATGCAGGCCGAACTGTTGCTGGCCTATCAGAACGAGGTCCAGCAGGGTCAGCCCGAAGTGACGCTGCAAAATTTCTATGCCGAGGAGGGCGCGGCCAACGAGAAGGAGACGATTCCGCTTGATCCCCGTTTCGATGCCGTTGGCAATGCCAACCGCCTCTTCAATCGCTACCACAAGCTGCGGCGGGCGCTTGAGTTGGTGCCAGGCCAGATCGAGCAGAACCAGACCGAACTGGCCACGATTGAGCAACTGCTGGCGGACCTGGGACTCGCGGAGAATCCAAAGGAGGTCGAGCTGGTCAAAGCCGAGGTCCAGACGGTGGGCTATCTGCATGGCAAACCTGTGAACGATAAAAAGGCCAAAAAGCAGCAGAAGGGTAAAGGTGGCAAGCCGGTTAAGGGCAAGAGCGTCCCACCGGGTGGAGGCGTTCCTATGACGACGCGCAGCAAAGATGGTTTTACAATCCTGATCGGGAAAAATAGTCGCCAGAATGAAGAGGTGACGTTTCACCAGGCCACCAGCCAGGATATGTGGTTGCACGCCCGTGGTGTCCCCGGCTCGCATGTAATTATTAAAGCGGCCGGACGCGAGATTCCTCAGAGCACGCTGGATGAGGCGGCCAGCCTGGCTGCCTGGTACAGCCAGGCCAGGGGAATTACCAATGCGGCGGTCGATTATACCTTGCAGCGCCACGTTCGGCATATGAAGAACGGCGGCCCCGGCATGGTGATCTATGAGCGTGAGCATACGCTCTATGCGAAACCGTCAGCGCTCGCGTGAGGAGCCGATTCCCAGCTCTTCGCGGTACTTGGTGACGGTGCGGCGAGCGATCGGAATATCGCGGGATGAGAGGATGCGAGCCAGCTCTTCATCGCTGTAAGGGCGTTTCGCATTCTCTGCCTGGATCAACTCGCGCAGGAAGTCTTTGATGCCTAGCGAGCTATCAAAGAAATCGGCGATTGGAATCAGGCGACCATTTGGCAGCATGGCGTACTTGTTGGCGGTGGCCCGGCTGACTGTGCCTTCGTCCAGGTGCAGACGGGTCGCGATCTCGGAACGTGTCAGCGGCTTCATAAAGCGGACCCCCTTCGCCAGAAATTCTTGTTGGAAATCGACGACCAGGGTTGCGACTCGCTTAAGGGTCTGTCGCCTCTTCTGCATACCCTCTACAAAGATCTCTGCCCGTTCGCTATGGCTGCGCAGGTAGCGTTGGAGTTCATCGCCCTCGGCGGGATTGTTTGTGGCGGTCTGCTGGTAGGCGTGGGTGCGATTGATTTTGAAGTCGTAGCGTTTCTCCTCGATCAGTTCAATCTCAAAGCCCTGCTCGCCTTTTCTGATCAAAATATCTGGTCGAATATAGGTTGCGCCGCCGTTGCTCTGGGTATAGCTTAGCTCGTTTTCGTAGATATAGGCTGGCGAGGGATGTAGCGTGCTGCGGATAAAGTGGTAGGCCAGTTTTACTTCGGTCTCTGGCACCTTTAGTTCGCGGGCGATCTCCTGAAAGCGATTCTTGCTAAGCAGGTCCAGATAATGTGTGATCAGTGTTTCGGTCAGCATCGGCGGCGTTTCCAGTTCGCTGATGACCTGAAGTTGGATCAGCAGACACTCGCGCAGGGTGCGGGCCCCGATTCCAAGCGGCTCCAGCATCTGAAGCTGATTGAGCACAAACTCTACGCGTTCCAGCGGAACCTGCAACAGGGTTGCCACTTCTTCGGTGCTGATCTCCAGGTAGCCGCGTTGATTGAGATTTCCGACCAGTTGTTCTGCGATGGCGGCGTCCTCGGGGGAGATCATGCTTTCCAGTTGGTGTAACAGCGTCTCCGAAAGGCTTTCGGCCATCGGGATACGTGCCATTGGATCAAACTCGTCCTCGTCGTCCTCAAAATAGCTCTGGCCTGCGAATCCCATATCCAAATATTGCGAGGCGAAGTCTATTGGCGCCTCCGTTGTATGTTCATCGTGCGCGGAAAATTCGCTGGTCGTTGTGGCGGGAGCCGAGAAGTGCCCGCAATTGTTACAGACCTCTCCCTGGATTGGCATTCCACAGAAGAGGCAGATTCGATGTTCCGTGACCTGGAGCGCCGGATTCTCCATCTGCTCCTGGCTGACAGCGTGCTCTAGTTCATCAGAGGAAAATTGGAGAATCGTGCTTGATGTGATGAGCCTGATATTCGGCCGCACGACCTGCTCTGGTCGTGGTGTTTGTTCCAGTCGCATGCGTTTACCTTATCTTTTGCTGTATGACTCTTGTAACGCTACAACCTTAAAGCCAGCCGCGTTGTTGCAGCCCCGCCTGGGCTGCTGCCTGTTCTGCTGCCTGTTTGCTTTTGCCTTGTCCCTGCCCCGCGACCTCATCGCCCAGCATGACCTCAACCGTGAATTCGCTGTCGTGCGATGGCCCTTCCTGGAGGATCAGACGATAGGAAGGGGTGATGCCCAGTTCAGCCTGCGCGAACTCCTGAAAGCGTGACTTGTTGTCTTTGAAGAGGCGCTTGGAAACGATAACCTGGGCCAGCGGCTCCAGGCGGGGCAAAAGAAAGGTCCGGCAGGCTTCGACTCCCTGGTCCAGGTAGATGGCGGCCAGCACGGCCTCAAAGGCCGAGGCCAGCACGCGTGAGCCGACGCCGCTGGATTGTTCTCCTCTGCTGAGCAGGAGAAAGCTTCCCAGTTGCAGCTCGCGTGCGAAGTTTGCCAGGGTTTCGGTTTTGACAAGGGCGGCCCGTAGATGGGTCAGCGCTCCTTCGGGCAGATCGGGAAATGTTCGATAGAGATAATCGGCACTGATAAACGATAGGATTGAATCTCCCAGAAACTCCAGGCGTTCATTTGAGCTTTTCCCCTCACCCGGTACTTCATAAATATAGGATCGGTGGGTCAGGGCTAAAATTAACAACGCCTGATTCTGAAAGTGAATCCCTAAAATCTCTTCCAACGCTTCGGACATTACTTCACCTCCAACAGCACATGTGCCTCTGTTTGTACCCGCTCGGTTACTTCACCGATGCGCCAGGATGCCAACTCTGGTGCTTGTTCAAGCAGCGTGGACCAGCTAGCCGGGTCGATCGCAGCAAAAAGTCCTCCCGATGTCTGAGGGTCCCAGAGCAGGGCGCGATCCGCGACATCAAGCTGTTCGTCAATCCTGGTATGGGAAACTAAATATTCTTCGTTCCGGTTTGAGCCGCCGGGAATACAGCCAAGCTCCGCGTAGTGGCGCACATTTGACAGTTTTGGCAGCGCCTGATAGTTGAACCGCATGCCACACAGGCTTTGCGAGGCCATTTCCCAGGCGTGTCCAAGCAGACCAAAGCCGGTAATATCGGTCACGGCATGTACCCCCGGCCGCTGGAGCAGTCGGCTGGCATTGCGATTCAGACGCATCATCGATTGTACGGTTTCTGCCAGATCGCTCTCCTCGACAAGTTCGCGTTTGTGGGCAGTAGTAATCAGCCCGGTTCCGAGCGGCTTGCTCAGGACCAGAATATCGCCGGGTTGTGCCCCACCTTTGGTCAGGATTCTGTCGGGATGCACGCTACCGGTGACGGCGAGACCATATTTGGGTTCTTTGTCTGTGACCGTATGGCCGCCCGCGATGACTGCTCCGGCTTCCGCGACGATATCGCTACCTCCGCGCAAGACCTCGCTGAGAATCTCCGGTTCCAGGTTATCGGGCCAGGCCACCAGATTGATAGCCATTAAGACCTCGCCGCCCATCGCGTAGACATCGCTCATTGCGTTGGCGGCCGCGATCGCCCCGAACGTATAGGGATCGTCAACGACCGGCGGAAAGAAGTCCGCTGTACTGATAATCGCCTGCTGGTCATTGATCCGGTAGACCGCAGCATCGTCAGCGACGTTCAGTCCAACCAGGAGCGCAGGCGGGGCGGGATGGGTTGTCAGTGGACGCAAAACTTGCGCCAGGGCCTGGGGGCCCATTTTAGCCGCTCAGCCAGCACAGCTAGCAAGCGACGTGAGGCGGATTTTCCTGCCTGCGCTCATCTTTAGTTTTCCTTTACATAACTAAAAATCTTAATACCTTCTTAATGTCGTTGATTCATTGTAACTTGTTTCAGTGGAAATCGTCAACGACTCGCAACGACTGCCAATGACTCGCGAAGACTTTACGTGCCGCTTATTCTGTGATAATCTTACCCGCGTGGGTTTGAGTAAGACAAGCAATCGCGGGCGTTTCGCCCGAGGAAAGTCTGGACTCCATAGAGCAGAATGCTGGATAACGTCCAGTGAGGGTGACCTCAAGGAAAGTGCCACAGAAACATACCGCCTACTTGACGCCTGAAAGGGCCAGAGTTGGGTAAGGGTGAAATGGTAAGGTAAGAGCTTACCAGCAGTCGGGTGACCGCCTGGCTGGGTAAACCCCATTCGGAGCAAGACCAAACAGAAGGAGTGGGCGTCACCTCTGGTGCGCTCCGCAAGTTGCTCGCTTGTGAACCTTCGGGTTGGTTGCACGAGGCGGCAGGTAACTGCCGTCCTAGATAGATGATTGCTGCCCTCACGGCTGTAAGGCCCAGGGGTACAGAATCCGGCTTATGGCTTGCTCAAACTTTACACAACCCCCAATGAAACGAGGTACTTGTCCCTGAAAACGAGGGGATGCAAGGGGCGAAGCCTCTTGCCTGGAGCTTGGGGCTGCGCCCAGCCAAACCTTCCTCTTCCGCTGAAAAAAAGGGGATGCAAGGGGCGAAGCACCTTGCCTGGGGCCTGGGGCAGCGCCCCAGAACTTCTTCACCTCCCCTGATGGAGCCGCCGCAGGCGGTGCGAGAGGCATAAAAAGAGCGAGAGCAGGAAAACAAAATATTTTCTCAAGCTCTCGCTTTTTATTTATATTAAACTCTGACCACATTGATTAATGCCAGGTGAAGTAGAAACTTCATAGAGGTCAGGGGAGTAGCAAAGTGCATATCCACCAGTATCCAATACCTATTTACTGATACGATCGTGCTCAATCAGCCAGCGAATAAAATTTAAGCGGCGGCTTTCTTCCTGCATCTCGCGGTATTCGATTTGTTCAGTAACATGATTTCTCATATAAACAAGCCGATCAGCTTCTTCTTCAGAAAATCCTGATGAGAGCAGTTGCTCGATATCGGTATTATCGGTGGTATAGAGATGTTCTTGTGTCATAGAAACATGCTCCCTTTTATAGATGGAAGAATAATGGAAACGACTAAAGGGTAAGCAATTTGACTTCGGTAAAGTCTCGTTGCTGTGTACACGTTATCGACTCATTACAAGTAACAGCTTCTGGCGGAGAAGATCCATGATTTTTTTGCTCCCTCTCCCGCAATGCGTTTTAAACATTTTGGTCATGCATCGCTAACAATTTTTACGTGCAATAAATTAAGATCTTGCAGCTAATTTTTAGTGATACTTCCACCAATTTGATACTTCTATCAATATGTACGTTGGAGGAGACAAAATCGCCAATAAAAAAGTGTGAACTTGCTCACTTTCTACCAGGATGTTTCCTGATCTGACCCCTTGGAAGTCGTTGATGGGTATCAAAAACGACGCCATCAGGCAAGGTCAGGGGGACATCACTGTCGCTGAGGAGCGAGCCAGCCACGTGCTGACTGCCAGCGTGATAGTGTTTGCGAGGAAGGCTGTACCGAACGTTCGCCTGTTCCCAGCTTGAGCGCCACTGCTCCAGATGTTCCCACTCTCTATTACTTATTCTTCGTGAGTGCTTGAAAAAGGGTAAATAAATCCATTAATCTTGCAACATTGCACGGAAAAGCTGGGAAGAGAGTGACCGTAATTTGTATCAGAGGGAAACAGCTTTGTTTGGAACGACCGTCCAGATTCTTCGACTCGTGTGAACTATGCTATAGATTTTAGGGCAAATATATAAATTTGTCAAATCGGAATTACGCAATTATGATTACATCCGGACAAGTAGCGGTAATCTTGGGGTGCTGCCCCGAACCCTGGCAGGGAACTTCATCCCCTGCACCCCTGTTTATTAAAGAAGTAAGAGGTCCAGGAGGCCACGCCTCCTGGCAGGAGCTTGAGGGCAGCGCCCTCAAACGTCCTTATCGTTGCTTATCCTGCATCTCGCTTCCCATTTTAAGGATGCGCAGTGCTCGCTCCGTTGTATCGCTTGTTAACTCCGCCGCCTTTGTCATTGATTCGGCCAGCGTCATCGGACCCGATGGCAGGACAGCGATCCCGTCGATCCCTAACTCATAGGTACCACGATAATCGGCTCCCAGACTTCCAGCCAGCGCCAGAACCGGCACATTGTAGCGTTTGGCGATAGTGGCAACGGCCCCCACACTCTTCCCATAAAGAGTTTGCCCGTCAAGCTGACCCTCAGCCGTGATTACCAGGTCGGCATTGCGTAGCTTTTCTTCAAGACCCACCGCCTCCAGAATCAGCTCGGCCCCTGGGCGGATTTTGGCATCCAGGAAGGCGATCAGACCCGCGCCCAGACCACCAGCGGCCCCCGCGCCGGGAATGTCGCGCACGCTTTTACCAAGATCTTTTTCAATGACACTGGCATAATGGTCGAGGGCAGCATCCAGTTGCTTGACCATTTCAGGGGTTGCGCCTTTTTGGGGTCCATAGATCGCCGAGGCTCCGGTAGGACCACATAGGGGATTGGAGACATCGCAGGCGACCTCGAAGGTGCAGCCTTTCAAACGGGGATCAAATTGTTCCAGCGAAATATGCTCAAGGTCGATTAGCGCGGCCCCTCCACGTGCCAGGAACGTGCCGTGAGAGGTGAAGAGCTTGGCTCCCAGGGCCTGCGCCATCCCCGCCCCGCCGTCGTTGGTGGCGCTGCCGCCGATCCCAACGATAAAGTGCGTTCGATCCATCTCAAGCGCGGCCAGGAAGAGCTCGCCAACCCCGTAGGTCGTGGCATCAAGGGGATTGCGCTTGTCGGGTGGCACAAGGGGCAGACCCGAACTCGCGGCCATCTCGATTGCGGCTGTGCGCTCGTCTCCGAGCAGACCAAAGAAAGCGATCACCGGCTCGCCAAGCGGTCCCGTCACCTGGCGCTGCACAATTTTGCCGCCTGTCGCATCGACTAACGCCTGGACCGTGCCTTCTCCTCCATCCGCGACGGGCACGATTTCAATCTCGGCCTCTGGATAGACGGCCTGTGCACCCTTCGCGATCGCTGCTCCGGCTTCGGCTGCGGTCAGACTCCCTTTCAGGGATTGGGGGGCTACGACAATTCGCATGCGTTTTTCTCCTCGACATGTACTTTGTTCTATCTAGATGTTTGCCTATTATACCAGAATTGCGCCTATGTTTCTTCTCTCATTTCCCGTGAGCCAGTGAATCTTGATTTGCACAGATAGGGACTCTGCACTATACTATGCCAGTGAGAAACCCGGTTACTTTCTTAATTGTTTGGAGATAGATATGCTCAATGGTCTCTCTACGGCCTGGTCGTGGAATCCTATTTCGCTGCTGCTGATTCTTGGTGTCTGCCTGCTCTATTTTATGGGTCAGCGGGACTTGAAACGCCGCGATCCCACCAGCAAACTGCCAGAACGCCGCCAGCTTATTTGGTTTAGTCTGGCGATTTTTTGCATGGCTGTCGTGATGTTGACCCCAATCGACACGATTGCTCGCACACAGATGTTTTTGGTTCATATGGCTCAACTGGTCCTGATAAGTACGCTGGCCGTTCCCTTCCTGCTGCTCGGCTCGCCGCATGAAATGGTGACGCCCCTGCTGGAGAAGCCAGGGCTGAAGCAGATCATTGTCTCGCTTACCAATCCGATTGTTGCCTCAATTATTTTTAACCTGACCTTCCTGGCCTGGCATCTGCCCTGGCTTTTTAGCCTGACCCAGCAGTATCAGTGGCTCTATCAGATCGAGCTGTTGACGATCTTCCTGGCTTCGCTGATCAATTGGTGGCCGCTGGTTGGACCCGTAGAAGATGTTCGGGGCCTGAGCTATCCGATCAAGATGCTCTACGCCTTCCTGGATGGTCTGCCGCTGGAGATTTTTGCCTTCATTCTGGTCTATAGCGGCGTCGTGCTTTTTCCGCTATACCATGTTCCACCCATCTTGAGTATAAATCCCTATGGAGATCAGACCGCTGGTGGGGCGCTGCTGATGATTCCTGGCTTGATCGACCTGATTGTGATGACTCCGCTCTTCTTCCGCTGGATCGCCCAGATCGATAAGCAAGCTTTGATTGACGATGAGCGCCGTGCTAACGAGGCCGCTGCCAGAGAAGCAGAGGAAGGACCCGCCTTGGGCTATGTCTACGTTGATGAAGATGAGTCCGAGGATGCCGAAGTACACGGCGTAGGCAAAGGCATCGCGACCGATTAACTCACAAGATTCTCAGGGGGCGAGGGAACTCGCCTCTTTTTTTGTGCTGGTTTATTTCCAGCTACGTGGGAGTTGTATGGCCTCGCTTAGTCTTTGCTCGTAGCTGGCTCGTGTAATCTCGCTCCCGCCAAGCGTTTGGAGGTGTGGGGTTAAAAACTGGGTGTCATGCAGCACGTAGCCCCGGTTCTGCAAATGTTCTACCAGTGCCACCAGACACACTTTGGAGGCATCCGTCGCGTATGAAAACATGCTTTCGCCCATAAAAGCTCCACCAATGCTGACGCCGTATAACCCCCCGACCAGCTTCCCATCCTGCCAGGCCTCAACGCTGTGCGCGAAATCGGCCTCGTGCAGTTGGGTGTATGTTTTGATAAATTCGGCATTGATCCAGGTTTCTTTCCGTCCGCCGCAGGCCTGCATGACGGCCGTGAAGGCCGTATCCATGCGGATCGTATAAATGCCTTTTCGTATAGTCGTGCGCAGTGAACGCGAGATATGTAGATTGTGATGTTCCAGGATCGCGCGTGGATCGGGGGCGTACCAGCCGATCCGTCCATACTCATCGGCCATCGGGAAGATCCCCTGTGCATAGGCGTTGATCAGTAAAACTGGATCAAGCGGTTCAGGTTTTCGGCCAGACATGGTTTTTCTTCCTGTTGTCCTCTCAATGATGATGGTAGCTTGTTTAGTAGAGAAGAGGAAATTTCATGCACTATCATACCATGAAATATTTGACTGGCCATACTTCAGGCTGCTTTAAGGTTATTGTAGTTACAATGCTCATTTCATCTACCCTGAAGAATGATTCTTCTTCAGAAAATCTTGCAATATCTGCTAGAAAAGCGTCTATAAATACAGGTAGTCTTGAATGGCTATTGAACAGTTTTGAAATTGGTAGCTACTCGACGATTGACTCAAAATTGTGGTACGCTTGATCTATATCTTCCTGTCAATATAATAATGTATACCCTTAAAGACGCACACAGTAATCTGAATCTTGTATGTTTTGTTGGAAGCAGTATAACTGCGATCTGAGCCTAACCGCTCGTTTCTCTGTATCTTTGCTTGATAAAGTGAGAGATATTCAAGCAAAGGTTGATACGATACTCGCAGTAAAATTGCAGTTGCGCTGTATCTAACGTCTATGCGCCTCTATACTAATTCTTTTATGCTTTCTTTTTTTTGCGTCTTCAATTGAGCAGGGGATAAAAACTTTATTGCTTGTTTCGGTCGATGGTGTGATATATACTATTCCTACCGTCATCGAAGTTATTGGTGAAAGGCTCCTATAAGGTTTTATATGAAAAAGGAGAACCCTGTTGCTCGCTTTACAAGGCGTAGAGGGCTAGTATCGCGAATTTCCTCGACTTGCCCATTTTCATCACGTTTGCTTCGTAGCCTCCTTTTGGGGAGCCTTATATTTCTGTTTCTTTTTGTGCTCGAAATAGCAATTCTCTGGCTTGTGGAGTTCATTCAGGCCAGGAATACCGGCATTCCTTTCTTGCCCTCATCGTTGCTGATGATGCCCGTCAACCAGCCCCTGATCTTGCTGGTGCCCGTCCTGGACATCGTTGTCGCGGCCCTTATCCTCCTCTTAATTGCCAGGCCTCTGGCGATCGCGATCTATCTCCAGGTGATTCAGAAGCAGCAAGAGGCCTACTATAAAGTCTATACCCCTCTTACTGCGCAGTCGGGACTCTATAAAACGCCGGTGGTGCCCTACACCGGGGATACAATGCATTACAGTGCCGAAGGACAAAATATCCTGGATCTTTTACAAGGAATCGATACGCACCAGTTGATTCTTGGAATGCCGGGCGCTGGCAAGACGATGGTCTTGCGTGAATATGAGTATGAGGTCGCGCAGCATCTTTGGGGCGTGGCGCTTGGACACGAGAAAGTTCCAGTCTATGTGCCTTTAAAGAACTATAGCCTGTTCCTGAAGAAAATTAATGCGCCTGAGCCGCCTGAGGATGATGCCAATGAAAATCTGCCGCCCCCACCGGCCCACAGTATCTTGCTGGACTTCCTGGCCGAGGAAGGGTTGCCGTATCTGCGGCCCTACATCCGCCAACTGGCGGCACAGGGCCGTGTGCTGTTCCTCTGCGATGGTCTGAATGAGGTTAATAGTGCCTACTTGCCTCTGGTCTGCGCGGAACTGGCCTGGTTAATGCAAGACCTGCATAATCGCCTGGTGATGACCTGTCGTGAGGTTGACTATCGCGAGCTAAAATATCTGCGTTTGATGGTTGAGCAGAACCAGGTTGATACTTCGCTGATCTATCCGCTGCGTTTAGAGCAGATTCGCGATTTTATTGAGCAATACATCCAGTCTCAGGGGACCGCTGAATGGCAGCATAGCACCGACGAAATCATGCAGGTGATCGAACGCAGTCGCTTGCGCTACCATTGCACCAATCCGATGATGCTTTTCACGCTGATGAAGATCATTGATTCAATCGGTGTTGAACGCGGAAAGATGATTGATACGCGTGGTCTCCTCTTGCGCGAGTTTGTGGTGCAATTGATCCAGAATGAGCAGGAGCATCCACGCTGGCAGGGGCAGGCTCCGAGCATCGATGAAGTTCTCCTCTTCTTGAGCCGTATCGCCTTTGATGCTCGTTGGGAGAATAACCGCAACGCGATTCAGTTGGGTGTAAGCAACGCGGGCGAGGATGAGCAGGGCCCTTCAATGGAAGAGCTGCTGGAATTCCTGTCGCTCTGGTTGGATGAGCATGCTTCCGATCTGCCCTTTGCCTCGACTGAGGACCAGGAGTTGATCTCCTTAAATAAATCCTATACCAACACCGAATTAGAGCAACTGCTGGAGTTCACGCGCAGTACGGCACTGATTGAGATCGATTCGAGCGGTGTCCTGAGTTTCCGGCACGAGCTGATTGCGGAGTATTTTGTTGCCGAATACTTCTTTTGGACCGATTCTGAAAACCAGAGTATTTTGCCGCTGCATCCCGATCTGCTGACCGATGTTGGCCGCTGGAGCGAGCCGATTGCGATCTGGGCCGGCCTGGTTGAGAATCCCCTGTTTCTGGCCCAACGTCTTGCGACGCTTGGCGAGGAAGATCCGGCCTATATTTATCCCTCGCTTGTGCTGAGCCTGATGTGTATCGGTGTGCAGTGGACGCCGCCTGAGGCTGAAGTCCAACATTCGATTACCTTGCCCCCGAATGTCGTCAATTCGCTGACGCGGGTTGCGGCTGATAAAGAGGCTCGCGAGCGGGTCGCTGAAATCTTTAAATACTGTGCAAATGAGGGCGGGCTTGAGGTCTATCGTTCGCTCCTGCCCTGGGTCACGCTTAAAGGAATTGATGCGCTGGTTTTGCGG